>JAJYGN010000056.1 GCA_021790675.1 Actinomycetes bacterium | reverse complement strand
CTCACTCTGGGCCCGCCGTCAGGTCAGGTCGTCAACCCTTCACGGGTGCGGGCCACGCCGGAAGGTGGCGAGGGGTCCGAAAGGACCGCAGCGGGGCGTCGAGAGTCCTACCTCGCCCACCATCAGCCGGGCTTCAGTCCCGGCTCAGCGGCGCCCGTCGCGGCCGGTCCGCAGGGGCATCCAAGTCCGCCCCAGGACTCACCCAAGCACCGACTCCAGTTCGGGAATAGCCGGCGACATCCCGCCGTTTCCAAGTCCGTGATTGCCAGCGGTACAAGCACGGGCGCAACGACCGGCGTGGACATCGGTTCTCTCTACGGGTCCTCGGCAACGCCGAAGCTCGCGCGCGACCAACTCCCCTTCGTGAAGACGGTGGCTCTGTCAGTGGGCATCCAGGGACCGGTCGCGGGCGTGATTGTGGGTCCAGCCATCCTGGCCAGCCTGGTAGGGGGTTCGGGGGCGCTCGCCTACCTACTCGGCCTGGTGGCGATGGCCTTCGTCGCCTACGCGTTCATCGTCTTCGCCCGCTCCTTCAACTCCGCGGGCTCGATCTACGCCTTCAACTCCGCGGCCCTCGGCCCGACCTACGGGTTCGTCTCGGCGTGGATCCTGCTGCTCGTGTACCTCTCCTTCGCCGCCGCGGTATACGCGAGCTCCGCTGACATCGCCCAGACGCTCTTCTCGGGCTGGGGGGTCCACTTGGGGTGGGTGTGGTTCGCCCTCGGCGGGTTCGCCCTCACCATGCTGTTCGCCCATCGCTCGATTCGACTCACAACTGGCGTCATCTTCGCGGTGGAGGGCATCGCGGTGATGCTCCTCGGCGTGGTTGGCGTCGCAGTCATCGCGCACCGCGGAGTCACCCACTCGTTCTCTCCGGCGCCCTTCACCATTCACGGGATAGGTTTCGGAGCCCTCGCACTCGGAGTCGTCAACGCCTTCGGAGCGTTCAGCGGGTTCGAAGGGGCCGCGACGCTGGGCGAGGAGTCGAGCGACGCCACCCGCACGATCCCCCGGGCGATCGGCTGGTCGCTCGCCGGCTCCGCGCTGGTCTACATAGTCTTCACGTGGATCGCCGACAACGCCTACGCCTCGCCACACGCCCTAGCGAGCGATCCCGCTCCATTCGTGCACTTGGCCGACCTCTACGTCGGCTCCGCCATGGGGTCCGTGGTTAACGCCGCTGGCGTGGTCAGCGCCTTCGGAGCGCAGCTGGCGTGCGTCGTCGCGGCCAACCGGCTGATCTACGCGCTCGGTCGAGACGTGGCGCCTGAGGGCGGTGCGATGAGGGGCTTCCTGACCCGGATTCACCCGAAGTTCCGCTCGCCCACCGGGGCACTGGCCGTGACCGCGGTCGTTACCCTGGTGGCGCTCCTGGCGTTCTCGGGTGAGCCAAGCGCAGTGAGGGCGCTCACGCTGATCGTCGAGCTCGGGGCGTACCTCATCATCGTGGCCTACCTCCTCACGGTCGTCGCGGCCGGCGTCTGGGTCGCCCGGCGCGACCGACGCCCCGCGCCCCTGCTAGCGCTGGTCCTGGGCACCGCGGTGCTCGGCGTCGTTCTCTACGACACCCTGCACCCGTTCCCGCCCGCTCCCTTCAACTGGATCGTCGCATCGGCCGGCGCGGCGGTGGCACTCGGGGTCGCTGTCGCGATGATGCCGAGAGTGCGCCGCCGCCTCGACGCCTCGCCGCTGCTGTCGGCGGCCCGGCGAACACCTCGACGGTCCGCGCTGGGCGCTCAGCGCGGCTGAGCCAAGGAGCTGTCAGAGCGCACCCCAGGCGACCGCAGCACGCGCACCACGCGGACGACTCTCTGCAGAGCGGTGACGCCGACCAGGGCGGCGAATGCCCACTCGATCGCCGGCGCCTCGCTGGGCCAGGCGAGCAGGACCGAGTACGCGACCACCGTCTCGGCGCCTTCGGCCAGTCCGCCGAGCAGGCGCAGCGAGCGCTCGTCGCGCGCCACCCCCCTTCGGTCGAGAATCGCCGATCCGCCGAGCAGTGCCGTCCCGGAAAGGTAGTAGGTCACGAGCAGGGCAGCCGTCGCGAGCCGGGCGCCCGGCTCGACGACGGCCACGGCGAGGGGCAGACCCGAGTAGATCGAGAAGTCCGCGATCAGGTCGAGGAAGCCGCCTAGCTCGGTGGCGCCTCGACCTCGTGCGAGCGCCCCGTCGAGGCCGTCGAGAACGCGGTTGGCCCACCAGGCGCCCAGGGCCCAGAGCCACTGGTGCGCGAGGGCCGCGCCGATCGCCCCAACCCCGGCGAGCCAGCCGGCCACGGTCAGCGAGCCGGCGCGCCAGCCTCGGTGCGCCAGGGCGGCCCCGACCCGGTCGAGTGACGGTGCGAGGGCCCGACGCAGCGCTGGGTCGAACATCAGGTGGCCGGCGCGGCGCGCCGGCGTGGCAGGGGCAGCAGTTCTGCCAGCGCGGCGTTCTCGGCGGGGTCGAGGACACCGTGCTGGACGCAGGCCGGAACGCACCGCCCGTCCTCGGGGTGGGCCATCAGGTACGAGCAGGCGGACAGGCGCTCTTGGACCGCGCGGACGTCCGGGTCCGGCGA
>JAJYGN010000110.1 GCA_021790675.1 Actinomycetes bacterium | reverse complement strand
TGGTGGTGGCTCGTAGTCAGCGCGATCGGCGGGGTGACCGCGATCGTCGGCGCGCTCTACGCGGCGACCAGCAAGGATGTCAAGCGTCTGCTCGCCTACTCGACGTCGGACAACATGGGCCTGGTGCTGATGGCTCTGGGCGCATCGGGTTTGACCCTCGCCACGGGGCATCCGGCAGCGGCCGCTCTCGCGCTCGTCACCGCACTCGTGCTGGTCGTGAATCACTCGCTCTTTAAGAGCACTCTCTTCTTCGCCGCCGGTTCGGTGCACGCCGCGACCCACTCGCGCAACATGGATGAGCTGGGCGGCCTCGCGCGCGCGATGCCGATGACGGCCCTCGCCTTCCTCGCGGGAACCTTGGCTGTGTCGGCCATCCCCCCGCTCAACGGCTTTACCGGCGAATGGCTCTTGTTCCAGAGCCTGCTGCACGCCCTCGGCGCGCACGGGGTGGCCGCGACGATCACCGTCACCCTCGCGGTGGCGGCGGTGGCCCTCACGGGGGGCCTTACGATCATCGCCTTCGTGAAGGCTTACGGCATCACCTTCCTGGGCCGCGGACGCAGCGCGAGCGCACTCGAGGCCCGCGAGGCGGGTCCCACGATGCGCGCCGCCGCCGCGCTGACGGCGCTCGCCTGCCTGGTCACCGGCGTCGCGCCGTACGCCGTGATCGGCGTTGTGAATCGGGCGCTCGACAACGGTCCGAACAGTCCGGTCGCGGGCTGGGTGACGCTGCGCCTCGCGCCACTCACGGGGGCCCTCACTCCGCTCTACCTCTCGGTCGCCCTAGCCGGCGCGGTCCTCCTCGTCGCACTCTGGCGCGCAATCATCACCCACGCCAGCGGCTACCCGCGCGTCGCCACGCTCGAGCCCTGGGGGTCGGGACGCCACAACCAGACGGCTCGCATGCAGTACACGGCGACATCCTTCGGTGAACCCATCATGCGGGTCTTTGACGACGTGCTGCGCCCCGACCATGACGTCGACGTGAGCCACGTGGTCGAGTCGCGCTACTACCTCGAGCGCATCAGCTACCGATCGGCCAACGATGACATCGTCGAACGCGCGCTGTATCGTCCCCTCGCGCGATCTCTCAACTGGTGGGCGCGCCACACGCGCGCCATCGCCAACGGCAGCGTGCACCGCTACCTCGCCTACGGCCTCGTTGCGCTCGTGATCATCCTGGTGGTCGTGCAGTGACCTCGAGCGTCGGCGGCGGCGTCGCAAGCGCACTGCAGCTCCTCTGGATTCTCCTCGCGGGCCCCCTGGCGCTGGGACTGATGCGTAAGGTCCGCAGCCGCCTCGAGGGCCGAGAGGGCGCGAGCGTCTTACAGCCCCTGCGCGATCTGCGCAAGCTTTCCACCAAGCAGCGCACCCGGCCCACCGACTCCACCTGGGTGTTCGCCGCGGCGCCCGTCGTCCTCGTCGCCAGCACGGTCGTCGCCGCGGCCTTCTCACCGCTCGTCACCCTGTCGGCGCTCTTGGCGTCACGCGTCGACTTCGTCGCGATCCTCTTCGTCTTGCTCCTGGGCTCGGTGTCACTCTTGCTCGGCGCCCTCGACACCGGCACCGCCTTCGCCGGCATGGGTGCGAGCCGCGCCGCGATGGTCGGCGCCATGGTCGAGCCCGCCCTACTGGTCGCAATCCTCGCGATGTCCCTCGGAGTGGGCACGTCGAACCTCTCGCGCCTGGTCGGCGTGGGCGTTACCACCAGCGCGCTCGCCGGACCGGCCCGCATTCTCGCTCTCGTGTCGTTCTTCATCGCGATTCTCGCCGAGACGGGACGCCTGCCGGTCGACAACCCGGCGACACACCTCGAATTGACGATGATCCACGAGGCGATGGTCCTCGAGTACGCGGGCCCGGACCTGGCGCTCGTTACCCTGGGCGAGTCCGCGCGACTGGTGCTGTTGCTGGGGCTCTTCGCCAACCTCGCGCTGCCCTGGGGCATCGCGTCGGGCACGGGGGCCCTCGCCCTCGTGGGCGGTCTGCTCGCTGTGTCGATCAAGGTCGGTCTGGTTGCCGTCGCGGTGTCGGTCTTCGAGGTGACGACCGCCAAGATCCGGCTCTTTCGCATCCCCGAACTGCTCGCCGGCGCCTTCTTGCTCGGCGTGCTGAGCGTCATCAGCGCGGTGGCCCTGCGATGAGCTTTTCCTACGTCTCTCTCCTCGACCTCGCGGTGGTCGTGGTGATGGTCACCGCCGCCCTCACCCTGTGGCGCCAGTCGCTCGCCGCCGCAGTGAAGGCGCTCGCGGTCCAGGGCGTGGGCCTCGCCGCGGTGGCGGTGATCCTGGGTGCCCATCGTCACGACCTGGTCCTGGTGGGCGTCGGTGTGCTCGTGCTCGCGATCAAAGCAGTCGCGGTGCCCTGGCTGATCGGGCGCGTCGTCGCCCACGACCACGCCGCGCGCGAGGCGTCTCCGCTGATCAACGTACCGGCCTCGCTCGTGGGCGCGGGAGTGCTCACCCTGCTCGCCTTCGCCGCGACGCGCGGCGTCGTGGCTCTGGTGGCGACGCCCGCTGGGCGGCTCATCCCCTTCGGCGTCGCCATCGTCCTCATCGGCTTCTTCTCGATGGTCGTGCGCCGGCGGGCGGTCTCTCAGATCGTGGGACTGCTCACCATTGACAACGGCATCGCTCTCACCGCCTTCCTCGGCACGTCGGGCGTGCCGCTCGTCGTCGAACTCGGCGTCACCCTCGACGTGCTGCTCGCGGTCGTGGTCCTCCAAGTCCTCGTCGCCCATCTTCAGCGCCACTTCAACGTCCACGACCTGGACCAGCTGCGGGACCTGCACGACTGATGATCCTCGCCATTCTCGCCCTGCCTCTGCTCGCCGGCGTCATCTCGGCCCTCGCGCCCTGGCGTCGCGGCGTCGCCCTGCTCGGCGTGGCGAGCCTCGCGGGCGTGCTGGTTCTCGCCGCGCTGATCGGCCGCGCATCGCTGGTTGGCGCGCCAAGCGCGCTGGGTGGGTCCCTCGGCGCGGATCCTCTCAGCGCGCTGATGCTGCTCGTCATCGGGGCGGTGGGACTGCTCGCGGCCCTCGGCGGCGTGCGCTATCTCGACAGCCAGCTCGAGCGCGGCGCGTGCACGTCGCGCCAGGCCTCGCTCTACGCGGCCCTGGTCCAGGGATTCATCGCGGCGATGATTCTCACCGTGCTCGCGCGCAACATCGCCGTCATGTGGGTGGCCGTGGAGGCGACGACCGTCGTGACGACCTTCCTCGTCGGGCATCGGCGCACGCGTGGCGCCCTCGAGGCGTCGTGGAAGTACATCATCATCTGCTCGGTGGGCATCGCGCTCGCCTTCCTCGGCACAATGCTGCTCTACGTGGCGGCGAGCCACGGACACGGCACGGCGAGCCTCGACTGGGCCACGCTCGTGCGCGAGGCGCCCCATCTCAACCACGCGGTCGTGCGTCTGGCGTTCTCGCTCATCGTGCTCGGATACGGCACCAAGGTCGGACTCGCTCCGCTGCACAGTTGGCTGCCCGACGCGCACAGCCAGGCACCGGCACCGGTATCAGCGCTGATGTCAGGGGTCCTGCTCTCGGTCGCCTTCTACGCCCTGCTGCGCTGTCGGGCGATCGCGGTGGCCGCCCTCGGCACCGACTTCGTGCGAACGACGCTGCTCATCTCGGGACTGGTGACCTTGGGGGTCGCGGTCACCATGCTGTTGCACCAAAGCGACTACAAACGCATGCTCGCCTACTCCTCGATGGAGCACATGGGGCTGTTATGCCTGGGCGCCGCGGCCGGCACGCCCCTGGCGCTCGCCGCGGTGCTCTTGCACGTGGTCGGCCACGGTCTGGCCAAGAGCGTGCTCTTTCTCACCGCGGGCGAGATCGTCGAGGCCGACGGCACCAGCCAGATCGCCGGCGTGAGCGGACTGCTCGTGCGGCGCCCAGCCCTCGGCGGGCTCTTCGCCGTGGGCCTGGCCGCGCTCGTGGGTCTGCCGCCCTTCAGCCTCTTCGCGAGCGAGCTGGGCGTGGTGCGCGCCCTCTCCGCCGCGGGCCTAGCGTGGGTCAGCGCCCTCGCCCTCGCGGCCCTGGCCTTCGTCGTGGTGGGCCTGTCCGCGCCGGCCGCGCGGATGCTCCTGGGCCCCGCGACGACGGCTCCCCAGCGCGCGCCCTTTTCCTTCAGCGTCCCCATGGGCGTCGCCCTCGGCGCGCTCGCCCTGCTCGGCGTCGTCGCCTGGCCTCTCTCGTCGCTGATCCACGCCGGCGCGGCGGTGGCGCTATGACCCTCGAAGACGTCCTCAGCCAGCGGCCCGCACGGGCGCACCTCGATCTCGAGCCGCGCGACCTCCTCGACGCCGCACGCGGCCTGTTCGAGGCCGGATTCCACCTCGCGAGTGTCACCGCGTGCGAAGATGACGACGCCCTGCGCGTCGTGTACCTCTTCGTCGACGGCCCGCCCGACCAGCGCATTGAAGTTCACGTGCGACTCGACGCACGCAACCCCGAGGTCCCCTCGCTGGCCGCCGTGTCGTTCCCGGCCGGTCGCTTCGAGCGAGAGATGGCCGACCTCTTCGGCGTCGTCGCGCTCGGCCACCCCCAACCGCGCCCGCTGGTGACTCACCAGCACTGGCCGGCGGGCTGGCACCCGATGCGCCACGAAGCGGCGCGCGCGCCCTTTGACCTCGACGCCGCACCGTTCCCCTTCAACCCCGTCGAGGGCGAGGGCGTCTACGAGATCCCCGTCGGACCCGTGCACGCGGGCATCATCGAGCCGGGGCACTTCCGCTTCTGGGTCGTGGGCGAGACGATCATCAAGATGAAGGCGCGACTTTGGTTCACCCACAAGGGCGTCGAGAAGCTCTTCGAAGGCCGCGACGTCGATGAGGCCGTTCCCCTCGCCGAGCGGATCTCGGGTGACAGCGCGGTCGGCCACTCCCTCGCCTTCGTGCTGGCCGCCGAGGACGCCTTGGGCGTCGCCCCGAGCGCGCAGGCCGTGCGCGAGCGAGCGATGCTGCTCGAGCTCGAGCGGCTCTACAACCACGTCGGCGACCTCGGCGCCCTGTGCAACGACACGGCGTTCTCTCTCGGCCAGGCCCGGGCGATGACTCTGCGCGAGACCCTGCTGCGTCTCAATGACCGAGTCACCGGGCACCGCCTCTTGCGCGGTGCCCTCGCGCTCGGCACGACGACGTTGCGCGACCTGCCGCAACGCGACGAGCTCGCGGGCATCGCCGAAAGGGTGAACGACGTCGTCGCCCTGGCGAAGGCCAACAGCATCGTGATGGACCGCTTGCGCGGCACCGGTGTACTGGCGCGCGCCGACGCAACCGACATCGGCGTACTGGGGGTCGTCGCGCGCGCCTCGGGGATCGCCCGCGACGCGCGCGACGCGCACCCCTTCGTGACGACGCGTGCCTACTCGACCGTCACCGAGGAGACGGGCGACGTGCTCGCGCGCTTTCTCGTGCGCGAACGCGAGATCGCGGTCTCGCTCGCGATGATCGACGAACTACTGGCCGGCGGAGGTGTGACGGTGACACTTCCCCAGTCGGCGCGAGGCACCGGCACCGGCATCGTCGAGGGCTGGCGCGGCGCCATCACCCATCGCGTGGAGTTTGACGCCAACGGTCGGCTCGCGCGGGTGAAGGTCGTCGATCCCTCCTTCGTCACCTGGCCGGCCCTTGCGGTCGCCCTCGCCAACACGATCGTGCCGGACTTCCCACTCGTGAACAAGAGCTTCAACCTGTCCTACGCGGGCAACGACCTCTAGGTCAGATGACCGCCACCGCGGTCAGGACCACCGGCTGGCGGCGAAAGCGCTGGCCGAGCATGCGCCCGGCGGCGCGTTGGGCGACCTTGTTGAGCGCAGCGTCGTCGCGCTCGCCTTCGCGCAGCGCGCTCTCGAGCGCGCCACGGATCTCCTCGGTGAGAGCGGCCAGCAGCTTGCGATCGGTCTCGCCGTCGAACCAACCGCGCGCGCTGAGTCGCACCGGCTGGACGATGGTTCCGCGCGCGGCGTCGATACCCGCGGTGATCTGGACCACGCCGAACTCGGCCAGCATGCGCCGCTCCTCGATGGGCCGCTCATCGATCT
Source organism: Actinomycetes bacterium (assembly GCA_021790675.1). GTDB lineage: Bacteria > Actinomycetota > Acidimicrobiia > Acidimicrobiales > RAAP-2 > RAAP-2. Next base: position 46,370 of record JAJYGN010000110.1, on the reverse strand, counting down.
CGCCGGCGTCGCCGTCGATGTAGTGAAAGCCCGCCGGCACCTGGCCGGCGCGGCGGATACCCGCTGTCGTGACCTCGATCTGGTCGCCGTCTTCGCACAGCAGCGTGTGCTCGGGCGAGAGGCCCATCGAGTGGGCCAGCTCGCGGTGGTGCACCATGTGGCGGTACTCGCCGTGCACGGGAACGAAGTTGCGCGGACGCACGAGCTGATGGAACATGCGCAGTTCGCCCTGGCGCGCGTGGCCCGAGGCGTGCACCGGCTCCACGCCCGAGTGGATGACCTCGGTGCCGGCGCGGTGCAGGTCGTCGATGACCCGCCCGACCGACCACTCGTTACCGGGAATCGGGTGCGAACTCAAGACCACCGTGTCCTCATCGGAGACCTTCATGAAGCGCTGGTCCCCGCGGCTGAGCTTGGACAGCGCGGCCAGGGGCTCGCCCTGGCTGCCGGTGCAGATCACGCAGACCTCGCCGGGGGCGTAGCGCGCGATGTTCTCCACGTCGATGAAGTGCGCCGCGTCCACGTGGAGCAAGTTGAGCTTGCGCGCGAGCTTGACGTTGGACTCCATGGACCGGCCCATCAGGGCGATCTTGCGGTCCTGCTCGAGGGCCACGTCGATGATCTGCTGGACGCGGTGGATGTGGCTTGCGAAGCAGGCCACCACCATGCGTCGATCGGGACGCTCCAAGAAGACCCGGCGCAGCGCCGAGCCCACCGAGCGCTCCGAAGCGGTGAATCCCGGCTCCTCGGCGTTGGTCGAGTCGCACAGCAAGAGGGCGACCCCTTCGTCGCCCAGCGCGGCCAGGCGCGAGACGTCGGTGCGACGCCCGTCGATCGGGGTGAGGTCGAGCTTGAAGTCCCCCGAGTGCACGATCAGGCCGACCTTGGTCGAAAAGGCCAGGGCGTTGGCACTGGGCACCGAATGGGTCACCGGGATGAACTCGACCTCGAAGGGGCCGATGCGCCGTCGCTCGCCGTCTTCGACCTCGATGAAGGTGAGGTCCTTGGCCACGCGCGCCTCGGTGAGACGGTGGCGGGCGAATCCCAGGGTCAGCTGGGAGCCGTAGATGGGGACGTTCACGTTGGTCACGAGGTAGCGCAGAGCCCCCGTGTGGTCCTCGTGGCCGTGGGTGAGAACGATCGCGTCGACGCGGTCGCGCCGCTCGAGCAGCCACGTGAAGTCCGGCAGGATCAGGTCCACGCCGTACATGGTCGGCTCGGGGAACATCAGGCCCGCGTCGACGACGACGATACGCCCGTCCTGCTCGATCGCCAGGCAGTTGCGGCCGATCTCGCCGAGGCCGCCAAGGAACGTGATGCGAACGCTGTCCTTAGCCACGCGAGGCCGCCAGAGCCGCGAGCACGCGAGCCGCGCGCGCATCGATCTCCTCGTCGGCCGCGCTGTGGGGCAGGCGACAGTCCCCGACGGCCAGACCGAGCGCGCGCATGGCCGCCTTGGTCGGTACGGGGTTCGGGTAGGCCTCGGAGCTCTCAAAGGCGCAGCTCTCGGCGAGGACCTCGTTGAGCCGACGCGCCTCGAGCCAGTCGCCGTCCTCGGCTGCTCGCACCATCGCCGTGAAGACGTCGCCGGCCCAGTGCGCGGCGACCGAGACGACGCCGACGGCTCCGATCGCCATGAAGGGCAGGGTCAGGGCGTCGTCGCCGCTGTAGAGGTCGAGGGCGTCGCCGAGGACGGCCTTGACGTGCGCGGCGCCGGGCAGGTCGGCCGAAGCGTCCTTTAGCGCCACGACGTTCTCGTGGCTTCTCACCAGATCGATCAAAGTCGTCGCGGCGATCTTGCGGCCGGTGCGCGAAGGGATGTCGTAGATCATGACGGGTAGCGCCGTCGACTCGGCGATTCGTCCCAGGTGCGCGGCGATGCCGGCCTGACTCGGGCGCGCGTAGGCGGGCGTCGTCGCCAGCACGCCCGCCACACCGACGTCAGCAACGCGCGCAGTCAACTCCACGGATCGACGGGTGTCGGCCGACGTCGAGCCGGCGAGAACGGGCACGTCGACCGCGCTCGCCACCGCGGCGAAGAGCGCCAGCTTCTCATCCTCCGAGAGCGAGGTCCCCTCACCCGTGGAGCCGGCCACCACCAGGGCGTCGCTGCCGTGATCGACCAGATAGCGCGCGAGCGTTGCTGCCATCTTCAGATCAAGGGAGCCGTCAAACTCAAAGGGCGTCACCATGGCGGTGAGCACCCGGCCAAAGCGCGGTGACGTCATAGTTCGAAGTTACCAGTGGGGCTCGTCAGGAACTCGCCCACACCCACGCTGAGACCCGGTTCGTCGCCCATCTTGCGCAGGGCCAGCGCAACGCCCTGAACGAAGCTTCGACGATCAAAGGAGTCGTGGCGGATGGTGAGTCCCTCGCCGGGCCCACCGAAGAGGATCTCCTCGTGGGCGACGAGTCCGGGCAGGCGAACCGCGTGGACTCTCACGCCCTCGACGTTCGCGCCGCGCGATCCCTCGACGCTCTCACGCTGGGTGGGCTCGGGCAGGTCGATGCGACCGGCGGCGCGGCGCGCGGCGGCCAGCGCGCGCGCCGTCGAGAGCGAGGTGCCCGAGGGCGCGTCGACCTTGGCGTCGTGGTGGAGTTCAATCACCTCGGCGCGCTCGAAGTAGGGCGCGGCGAGTACGGCGAAGCGCTCGGCGAGCACCGCGCCGATGGCGAAGTTGGCGGCCATCACCACGCGGGTAGACCGGGCGGCCTGGGCCACCAGCTCACGCTGGGCGTCACTGAGACCGGTCGTGCCCACGACGAGTCCCACGCGATTCGCGGCGCACCACGCCGCGGAGGCCACGACGCCGTCGGGCGTCGAGAAGTCGACTACGGCGTCGATGCTCGACGGATCGAGCGACGTCAGCGACGTCGCCACGACCGCGTCCTGAGATCGAGCCGGCTCGGCAATGTCGACGAGGGCGCGAACCGCGACGTCGCCCTCGCGCGCGAGTCCCTCGGCCATCACCTGGCCCATGCGCCCGGCCGCTCCAACGATTGCGACGCGCTTCATGCTTCAACCCTAGGGCGTCGGCGCCGCGCGACGGCGACGACGACGAGTGCGAGCACGCCCAGCATCGATCCGAAGAGCCCGAGCTCGATGTGCGGAGCGTGGTAGTGGTAGTGGATCACCCACTCCCCCGGCGGGACGCTGACCGACTGGATGAGACCGTTGCGGTGCACCGTGAGGGCGATCACCTGGGAACCACCCACGCGCTGGGCCTCGGCACGCCAGCCGGGTATCCACTCCACCGAATGCAGCACCGTCGTGCGCGTTCTCGCGTGCACCCGCACCCAGGTGTCGCCCCAGATAGCGTTGCGCACACTCTCGATGTGCCCGGTTGACAGCGACGACACCCACGCGCTGGGCAGCAGCGAGGTCGTTCGAAAGAACGCCAGCGTTCCGCTCGTTTCGCGTAAGCGCCACGAGCGCGTGGCGACCGCCTGCTGAAAGGGCGTCGTGAGTTGATACGTGGCGCCGCCCATCAACGTCACCAGCGCCGAACCGACGCGTACGCCCGACGGCGAGTGCAGCACGAAGCCGGCGGTCGGCGCCGTCGTCGCCGGTGCCCAGGTGAGAGTCGTCGCGCCGGGGATCGTCGCGATGTCGCCGGTCGGCGCGCCCGACGAGGTAAGCATCTGCACCGAGACCGTCGTGGTCGACAGGGGCTCACCGTCGACGCCCTCGAGACGGATCTCTCTCACGTGCACGAGCTGGCCGAAGTAGCGAAACGCTGTCTCGGTGCGCCGCGGGGACTCGCAGTACTGCGCACCCGCTCGCGGCGAGACCATCAGCTGGTTGCTCGCGAGCACCAGCGAGGCCAGACGCAGCTGGCGGAACTGGCCGCTCACGAGGTGACACGCGTCCAGGCGAAAGAGCGGGTGCGTCCCGGTCTCGGATCCGTAGTAGGCGTCGATCAACGATCCATATCCCTGGATCGAAGGAAGCTGGGTGAAGACGTTCATATTGGCCAGACCGAGGCTCTCGAACGTATCGCCCGCCGCCCCGGTGGGATCGACCATCGCGAATCTCCCAGTCAGACCGAGGTGGGCGACGGCGTTCGCGCGCGAGGGCATCACGCCGGCACGACCCGGCGCTAGACCGGTCGCGTTGAAGGCGAAGAAGGCTACGGCGTCAAGCGCGAGAATGACGAGCAGCCAGCGCACCCGGTCGCGACGTACCAGCAGCACGGCGATTGCCATCGCGACGGCGATCACCAGATGCATTACGAGGGTGGGTCGCTCGTAGAGCACCCAGCGCGTCGCTCCCATCGTGAGGCCGAGGAAGTGCAAGAAGTGCCGCCCGTCGAAGAGGGCGAGCACCGCGATGGCGACGACGGCGACGACGGGCGCGAGAGTGAGATAGCGCCGCGCGCCAACGAGAGACGCCCCGTCATCGTCGCGATCGGCCACTCGCTGGAGCCACCAGGCCAGCAGCACGCTCGCCGCGAGGTCGACGAGGATCACGTTGCGACTCTGCAGGCGCGTCGAGCTAAAGAGAGGTATCCACCAGAAGACGCGCCCGACGGGCGTGTAGTCGCCCCAGGTCGCCCACACTCCCACCAGGGCGAGCACGCCATAGGGGGCGAACTCGCGCACGGCCGCGCGACGCGCTCGCCCGATGAGTTGACCCAGGTACGCGGCCACGGCGACTAGCGCGGCCAGGCCGGCGTAGCCGGTCACCTCGGGCAGGTTGTAGCTCGCGAAGTACGAGGGCTGGTGCAAGATCCCGTTGCCGCCGAAGAGGTCGGGGACGAACCACAGCGACGACCAGCGAACCGCCAGCGAGCCCGAGCCGAAGAACTGGTAGCCGAGGTTGGTGCGTTGCGAGACCGCGATGTAGCTCCAGCCCGTCACCAGTTGGGCCAGACCGATCAGGGCCCCCCACGCCACCCCCAACGCGACGGCCCCGACATATTCGACCCGATGTGACCAGGTCATCGGGCGCCACCGGCCCGGGGCGAGGAGCACCACGGCACCCACGACGAGCACGACGAGCTCCATCTCGGCGATCGCGCGCGGCTCACCTGATAGTGAGGTCAGCCCCCACAGCACGCCGAGGCCCATAACCGGTGCGGCGACCTCGCGAGCGCGGTGGCGCCACGCTCGCGGACGGCGCACGCGCTCGGCCAGCACCAGTAGACACAGAATCTCCCAGGGCAGCATCGCGTATCCCTGAACCACCCCGAGATGGACCATCTGGCCGGTCATCGCGCCGACGTAGGCATAGACAAGGCCGCCGGCGAGGGCCGGCGTGCTACGCAGCCCGTGGTAGCGAGCGAGGCTGAAGAGCCCGATCGCGGCGGCCGCGTAGACCGCAACGAGGTTGATCACCCAGGCAAGAATCGCCGGCAAGAACGCGAAGATGATCGTGAGGGGAAAGAGCGAGCCCGCGTTCATGCCGCCGAGCAGCGGTGTGCCCGAGTCGGCCAACGGGTTCATGAGCGGCAGGTGGCCGCTCGCGATCTGGCGGCCCGAAAGGACGCGCAGCGGGAAGTTCTGGATCAGGTTGTCCGCGGCGATGGCCGGGTGTCCCAGCGCGGCCGGCACGCCAAAGAGCAGCGTCGGCAGCGCGAGCATCACGATCAGAGCGGTGCGATCCGCTCTGGCGAGGGGACGCCACCACGGCGCCGATGTCGTCGGCGCCGTGGTGAGATCCACCTCGACGGGCACGAAAGGTGCCTAGCGGCGGCGCGGGCGCGAGCCCCGGCTTCCGCCGCGGTCGCGGTCGCGGTCGCGGTCGCCGTCGCTCATCGACGGTCCACCGGGGCCGAGGTCACCGATCTCGCCAGCCAGTTCGGCCTCGAAGTCACTCTCAAAGGACGGCGCGCGGGCGGGGCGCTCCTCGCGGGCACGCGGCTCGCGCTCGGCACGCGGCTCGCGATCACGGTCACGACGCGGCTCGCGCTCGCGCTCGCGGCGCGGCTCGCGCGGCGAATCCTCGACCTCGATGTCGGCGTACTCTCCAGCCAGGGAGAGCGACACCTTGCCCTGCGGGTCGATGTCGTCCACGCGCACCTCAATGGGCTGGCCGAGTTCGAGGACGTCCTCGACCTGACCGATCCTCTTGCCGCCGTTGAGCGGCGACATCTTGGAGATGTGCAACAGGCCGTCACGCCCGGGCAGGATCGACACGAAGGCGCCGAACTTGGCGATGTTCACTACGCGACCGCTGTAGACGGCGCCCACGTCGGCCGAAGGCGGGTCGAGGATCAACGCGATGCGTCGACGGGCCTCTTCGACGGCTCGTCCGTCCTTGGCGCCAATGGTCACCGTCCCAACGACACCGTCGTCGTCGACCGCGATGTCCGCGCCCGTCTCTTGCTGGAGGGTGTTGATGACCTTGCCCTTGGGTCCGATGACCTCGCCGATCTTGTCGATCGGAATCTCCATCGAGATGATCTTGGGCGCGACCTCGGCCACCGTGGGACGAGGCTCGGCAATCGTCGCGGTGATCACGTCGAGGATCGCCAGACGAGCCTCCTTGGCCTGGTGAAGCGCGCGGGCCAAGACGTCGGCCGGCAGGCCGTCGATCTTGGTGTCGAGCTGCAGCGCGGTAACCGCGTCGGCGGTGCCGGCGACCTTGAAGTCCATGTCCCCGAACGCGTCTTCCGCGCCGAGGATGTCGGTCAGGGTGACGTAGTTGCCCTCGTCGTAGACGAGGCCCATCGCGATGCCCGCCACCGGGGCCTTGATCGGGACACCCGCGGCCATCAGCGACAGCGTCGATCCGCAGACGGACGCCATCGAGGTCGAGCCGTTGGACTGCATCACGTCAGAGACGACGCGCAGCGTGTAGGCGAAGTCCTGCTCGCTGGGCAGGACGGGGATCAGCGCACGCTCGGCGAGCATGCCGTGGCCGATCTCGCGGCGCTTGGGCATGCCCACGCGGCCGGTCTCACCCGTCGAGTACGGCGGGAAGTTGTAGTGGTGCATGTAGCGGCGCCACTCGTCGGGGGTGATCGAGTCGATCTGCTGACGCATGCGCGGCATGCCGAGCGTGGTCACGTTGACGACCTGGGTTTCGCCGCGCTGGAAGAGCGCCGAGCCGTGGGTCATCGGAAAGAGGTCGATCGCGGCCGAGAGCGGACGGATGTCGGCGACGCCTCGTCCGTCGATGCGCACGCCTTCGGTCACAATGCGCTGGCGCACCAGCTTCTTGGTCAGCGACTTCACGGCCGCGCGCACCTCGGAGTTGCGGCCCGGGAACTCGTCGGCCAGGGCCACTTCGATCTCGGCGGTGACCGCGGTGATGGCGTCGGAGCGCTCCTGCTTGCCGGCGACCTTGTTGGCAGCGGCCAGCTTCTCGCCGCCCACGGTCTGGACGGCGTTCATCACGTCCTCTTGGTAGTCGGCGAAGGTCGAGTAGACCATCGGCGTGATCGGCCCGCGGGCGGCGACGAACTCGCGCACCAGCTCGCGCTGGAGGTTGATCGACTCACGGATCCAGAGTTTGGAGGCCTCGAGGCCGGCCGCGAGGACCTCCTCGGAGACCTTCGGCGCCCCGTCGGCGTACTTCTCGAAGGAACCCTCGGTGCCGCCCGCCTCGACCATCATGATGGCGATGTCGGTCTCGACCGAGTCACTGAGTGCGCGTCCGGCCACCACGAGCTCAAAGACCGAGGCGTCACCCTCGGAGTAGGTCGGGTGCGCGACCCACTCGCCGTCGGTCGTGTAGGCGAGGCGAACCGCGCCGATGGGACCGTCGAAGGGGATGCCCGAGATCATCAGGGCCGCGGAGGCCGCGTTGATCGCGAGGATGTCGTGCGGGTTCTCCTGGTCGGCGCTGAAGATCGTGCCGACCACCTGGGTCTCGTTGCGGAAGCCCTTGGGGAACGACGGGCGCAGCGGCCGGTCGATCAGTCGGCAGATCAGCACCGCCTGGTCCGAAGGCTTACCCTCGCGGCGAAAGAACGCCCCGGGGATCTTGCCCGCGGCGTAGGCGCGCTCCTCGATGTCCACCGTCAGGGGGAAGAAATCCATCCCTTCACGAACGCTGCGCGCGGCGGTGGCCGTCACGAGCAGCATCGTGTCACCGATGCGCGCGAGAACCGCGCCGTCGGCGAGTTGGGCGAGGTGACCGGCCTCGAAGGAAAGGGTCTTGTCGGTGCCCGTTAGCGGGCTACTTACGCGGATGGCGTCAGTCATGGTTGCTCCTTGATTAGCAACACTCCGTCCGGACCCCAGTGGGCAACCGTCGCGGGTGCGACTGCCCTCCACTGGCCTCCGGTGAGTCGGATGTGTTGTCACGCCGAAAGTCGGCGTTGGCTCGGCTAGCGACGAATGCCGAGACGACCGATCAGCGAGCGGTAACGCTCCACGTCGTCGCGCTGGACGTAGTCCAAAAGACGGCGGCGTTGGCCGATGAGCTTCATGAGTCCGCGGCGGGTGTGGTGATCACCCTTGTGAACCTTCAAATGCTCGGTGAGGTGCGCGATCCGGTCCGTCAGAATCGCGATTTGGACCTCGGGCGAGCCCGTGTCCGTGCCGTGAGCCTGATAGTCCTTAATGATCTGTGCCTTCTCAGCCATGTGTTAGTGCCTTATGAGTCGGGGGTCCCGTTGCGAGCCGCCGACGTGACGACCCACATGGCCAGCGTCGCTGGTCAAGGTTCTAGCCTAGCAGGACCGAGGCCGTGGGCAAGAAATTCGCGAAAACATCCACGCTGGCCACGACGTCGCGCTCGATCTGGGCGACCAGGGCGGCCACGTCGGAAAAGACCAGCTCACCGCGCAGCCGGCTGAGAAAGGCGACGTCGAGGGTGGCGTCGTAGAGGTTGCCCCCGTAGCCCACCACGTGAACTTCGACCAGGAGGGCTCCATCGTCATAGAACTGGGGACGGGTGCCCACCGAGATCGCGGCCGGCCACCAGCGCCGGTCCGGCAGGCGGACCGCGCCAGCGTAGATGCCGATCCCGGGTAGCTGCTGGCGCGAAGCCGCCACCACGTTGGCCGTGGGAAATCCCAGGTCGGTGCCGCGAGCGTCCCCATGGGCGACCTCACCGCGTAGGACGAAGGGGCGCCCGAGGATGACCCCGGCGCGCTCGACGTCGCCCTCGGTGAGAGAGTGGCGCACCGCGGTCGAGCTCCAGCGCTGGCCATCGCCGAAGAGGACGCTGGGTGCGACGGAGAATCCCCAGCGCTCGCCCTCGCGCGCGAGGAGATCGACGTCGCCCGTGCGGCCCTCCCCGAAGCGAAAGTCCTGGCCGACCACGATCTCGAGGACGCCGAGTTCGCGTACGAGGACGCGTTCGATGAAGTGCTCAGCGCGCTCGTGCGAGGCGTGATGATCGAAGTCGAGGATGCGCACGCGGTCCACCCCCAGGGCCTCAAACCCCTCGAGGCGCTGATCCAAGGTGCCAAGCAGCAATGGCGCGTGCTCGGGGTCGAGCACGTCGGCGGGGTGCGGGTCGAAGGTGACCACACTGGCGAGCGCGCCGCGGGCGCGCGCGCGAGTGATCACCTCGGCAACCACGCGCTGGTGACCGCGGTGCAGCCCGTCGAACACGCCGATCGTGACGACACTCGGCGTCTCGTCATGGCGAGCATCAGCGTCATGGACGACGATCACGGGGTCAACCTACCGGCCCCTACGCGCTCTCGGTGAACACGAGCGCGGGCTGATAGTCCTCACCGCGACGTTCGAGCACGGCGACGAGCGCGCCGGATTTGTCTAGCGCGGCCACCTCGACGTCGCGCGCGGCCACGTGCAGTCGCTGACCGTGACGGATCCGGCGGATCTGATCATCGTCGAGGGTCACGTGCTCGAGGTGCGTGACGAAGGACGCCGGCGCCATCACGCTGGCCTCTGGATCCTCGGCGATGTCCTCGAGCGTGCGGGCGTCTTCGACGCGGTGATCGCCACTCGCGACTCGCCGCAGGGCCACCAGGTGACCAAGGGTTCCCAAGCGTTCGGCCAGATCGCTCGCCAGGACGCGCACGTAGGTGCCGACCGAACACGTGACGACGAAGTCCCAGCGAGCGGGATCCGACGTCGCGCTGAGTCGAAAGGAGTCAACGGTGATCGCTCGCGGCTCGCGCTCGACGACCTCGCCGCGTCGAGCCAGGTCGTAGAGCCGCTCGCCGCCGTGGTGCAGCGCCGAGACCATCGGCGGCACCTGACGCTGCTCGCCCGTCAGCGTCGCTGCCGCGGCGTTCACGATCGTCTCATCGAACGGCGGCACCGCGACGCGCTCGACTTCGACGCCGTCGGCGTCGAGCGAGTCGGTGGCCACACCGAAGAGGACCGTGCCGGTATAGGTCTTGTCACGGCCCTGGGCGAAGCGGATCAAGCGCGTGGCGGGACCCACCGCGAGGATCAGCAGTCCGGTCGCCATGGGGTCGAGCGTCCCGGCGTGTCCGACGCGGCGCTCGCCCAGGATGCGACGCAGGCGAGCGACGACGTCGTGACTGGTCAGTCCCGCCGGCTTGTCGACGAGGACCATCCCACTACGCGTCGTCATGACTCTGACGGCGCAGGATCTCCTCGATGGCCTCGCCGCTTCGCACCGCCGGGTCGGCCGCGAAGGAGAGCTTGGGCGTGCGCTTGAGACGCGTCTGGGCGTTCACCGAGGCCTGAATCGCCGAACGGTGCTCGACCAGGGCCTCGTGGGCGTCGGCGCTGAGCGAGTCGAAGTACACCGTTGCCTGGCGCAGGTCCGGCGACGTGTCCACTCCGGTGACCGTGATCAGCTCGAGTCGCTCGTCGAAGTCGGCGAGGCGCACCAGCTCGTCGGAGATGACCTCGCGCAGGATCTGGTTCACCCGAGCCGATCGCGGGTAGGGCTGATGTGAGCCGGTGGCCACGACTACGCCGTGCGCGGTATCTCGCGCTCTTCGAAGGTCTCGATGATGTCGCCCTCTTTGAGGTCCTGGTAGTCCGAGAGGCCGATGCCACACTCGTAACCGGCCGCGACCTCGCGCGCGTCGTCCTTGAACCTGCGAAGCGACGTGATCGTGCCCTTCCAGATGATCGCGCCCTCGCGCAGGAAGCGGACCTTGGAGCCACGAGTGATGACCCCGTCTCGCACGAAGCAGCCCGCGACGGCGCCGATCTTGGGTACACGGAAGACCTCTCGCACCTCGGCCTCGCCGGTGACGATCTCTTCGAAGACCGGCGTCAGCAGGCCTAGCATGGCGCCTTCGATCTCCTCGATCAACTTGTAGATGATCTCGTAGGTGCGGATCTGCACGCCTTCGGACTCGGCCATCTCGCGACTGCGACGGTCCGGGCGGACGTTAAAGCCGATGATCGTCGCTCCGGAGGCCTTGGCCAGCTGGACGTCGTTCTCGGTGATGCCGCCCACCCCGCGGTGCACCAGCACGAGCTTGACGTCGTCACGCTCAAGCTTGCGCAGCGATTCGGTGCAGGCCTCGAGCGAGCCCTGCACGTCCGCCTTCAAGACGACGTTGAGCGTAGCGGTCTCACCGCGCTGGATCTGCTCGAAGAGGTCCTCAAGCCGTGCCCCGCTCGCCGAGGCAATCGGCTGATGCCCGATCAAGCGCACGCGCTGGGCGCGCGCTTCGGCGAGGGATCGCGCGTGCGCGAGGTCGTCGGCCACGCGCATCTCGTCGCCGGCGAGCGGCGGCTCGGAAAATCCCAAAATCTGCACCGGGGTCGAGGGTCCGGCGGTCTTGACCGGCTTGCCCTGGTCATTGATGAGCGCCTTGACCTTGCCGTAGGCGGCGCCGGCGACCACGGGGTCGCCCACCGCGAGCAGGCCCTTTTGGACCATCACCGTGGCCACGGGGCCCCGGCCGACTTCGAGGTTGGCCTCGAGGACCGTGCCCATGGCCCGTCCCGTCGGGCGCGCGGTCAGCTCGGCGAGCTCGGCGACGAGCAGCACCTGCTCGAGCAGGTCGTCGATGCCCAGGTTCTGTAGCGCGGAGATCTCGACGCAGATGGTGTCACCGCCCCACTTCTCGGGCACCAGTCCGTGCTCGGAGATCTGCTGGAGGACCCGGTCGGGGTTGGCGTCGGGCCGGTCGATCTTGTTCACCGCGACGATGACGGGCACCTGGGCGGCCTTGGCGTGGTTGATCGCCTCGACCGTCTGGGGCATGACGCCATCGTCGGCGGCGACCACCAGGATCACGATGTCGGTCACCTTGGCGCCGCGGGCGCGCATTGCCGTGAAGGCCTCGTGGCCGGGCGTGTCAAGGAAGGCGATGGTCTTGTTGTGCCACTTGACCTGGTACGCGCCGATGTGCTGGGTGATGCCGCCGGCCTCGCCGGCGACGACGTTGGTCTTGCGGATCTGGTCGAGCAGCTTGGTCTTGCCGTGGTCGACGTGGCCCATGACGGTTACCACCGGCGGACGCGGCACGGCCGCGATTTCCTCGTCGAGGTCGTCCTCGTCAAAGAACTTGGCCAGCAGGGCGGCCTCTTGCTGCTCACCCGGGTCCACCAGGCGCACGGCGGCGCCGACTTCGGCGGCGTAGAGCTCGATCATGTCGTCGCTGAGCGCCTGGACGGCGGTGACGATCTCGCCCTGGAGGAACAAGAAGCGGATGATGTCGGCCGCGCTTCGATTGAGCTTGGGGCCGACATCCTTCGCCGTCGAGCCGCGCTCGATGATGATCTCGCCCTCGGGGACCGGGGCGCTCGAGGGCGCCCAGGTCGTCATCTGGGTCGGCTCGAGCTCTTCCATGTTGCGCCGGCGCCGACGCGTTGTCTTGCGCTGACTGCCGCGCGGACCACCGCCGCCACGACTGGCCAGGCCACTACGTCCCGGTCCCGAAGTCGACGGGGCTCCCCCGCGGAATCCGCCGGTGGGCGCGCCCGTGCGCGGTGCACCGGGACGTGGCGCACCGCTTGAGGGGCGCGCACTCATGGGACGTGATCCGGGGGTCGAGGGACGCATTGGTGCGCCGGCCGGCGGACGGCGCATGCCCGGCGGCGGCGGGATCGGGCGACCGGTTGAGCTGAGCGGACGTCCCGGGGGTGGAGGGATCGGGCGGCCGGTCGAACTGAGTGGCGGGCGACGCACGGGCGCGGCCTCGCCGTCGCCGCTCGGTCGCTGAGTGGGCCGAATGGTGGTGGGCCCGTCGGGGGTGACGGTGCGAACGGGCGGGGCCTTGGGCACGATGGGCGGGCTCGAGCGAACGACGCGCGGCGCCGCTTCTTCGACCGGCGCCTCGGCCGCGGGCGCCTCAGTGGCGGGCGCGGGGGCCTCGGTGGGGGCCTCGACCGTGCGGGTTGCGGGCGCGGGCACCTCGGGCGCGGGCGCTGGGGCGGACGCGGACTTGGTGGCCTTGGTGACCTTGGTGGCCTTCACGGCCTTAGTCGGCTCAGCCGGCGGCGTCTCGCGGCGCAGCCCGTCGGCGTCGACGCGTCGACGGATGCGGTCAGCCTGGGCGTCCTCGATGGACGCCGACGGGCTGGAGGCCCCGATACCCAGCTTCTGGGCGATCGTGAGCAACTCCTTGCTCGTCAGTCCGAGCTCCTTGGAGAGCTCGTGTACCCGGATTTTCTTCAGCGCCAAAACAGTCCTTCGTATTGCGTGCGTGGTTTTCGCACGCACGGCTACCTATTCTTTCACAACTACACCCGCGCTTGGCCCCTCGGCCAGCAGCACGATCAGCGCCGCGGCCTCGGCGTCTCCCACGGGCGCGCGCAGCGCCCGCGCGAGCTGACCCGCTGCCAGGCGGTCCCGGCAGGTGCCGACGGCGCACAACCACGCCCCGCGACCCTCTCCGCGACCCACATACCACTGCCCGCCTCGCCGACCGACGCGCACCAGGTGATCATCGTCGCGCCGCGCGCGACAGACCACGCAGGTCCGCACCGGGGCTACGCGCCCTCCTCTTCGACCGCGACCTCAACGGGCTCGACCTCTTCGACGAGTTCGATCTCCTCGTGGTCTCCCTCGGCGTTGGTCACGATGACCGACTCTTCGATCGTCGCACCCGCGTCGTGCTCGACAACGCGAACCGTCTCATCGACGACCACGTCGCCCTCGGTCCAGACCTCTTCGACCACTTCTTCCTCGACGCCCTCGTTCTCGGAGCGGATGTCGATGCGCCAGCCGGTCAGACGCGCCGCCAGGCGGGCATTCTGGCCTTCCTTGCCAATGGCGAGCGACAGCTGCTGGTCGTGGACGATCACCGTGGCGACGCCCTCTTCCTCGTTGAGCAGTACTTCTCGCACCCGCGCCGGGGCGAGCGCGGACTGGATGAACTCGACGGGGTCGTCACTGAAGGGCACGACGTCGATGCGCTCGCTGCGCAGCTCGTTGGTGATGTTGCGCACCCGCGATCCGCGCGCGCCCACGCAGGCGCCAACCGGGTCGACCATCTGGTCGTTGGAGGCAACGGCGATCTTGGAGCGGTGACCAGGTTCGCGCGCCAGCGCCTTGATCTCGACGATGCCGTTGGCGATCTCGGGCACCTCGATCTCGAAGAGCTTGGCGACGAGCGCCGGATGGGTGCGGCTCACGACGATCTGGGGGCCCTTGTTGGTCTTTCGCACTTCGACGATGTAGACCTTGATGCGTGCGCCGTGCTCGTAGCGCTCAAAGGCGATCTGCTCGGCTTGGGGCAAGAGGGCCTCGACGCGCCCGAGGTCGAGCAGCGTGTAGCGGTTGTCGTTCTGCTGAACGGTGCCCGAGACGATGTCACCCTCGCGGTTGGCGAACTCCTCGTACATCTGGCGGCGCTGGATGTCGCGAATTAGCTGCATCAGGACCTGCTTGGCCGTCTGGGCGGCGATGCGACCGAAGTCCTCTGGCGTGGCGTCCCACTCGCGCGTGACGTTGCCCTCGAGGTCGAGCTCGAGTCCCCAGACCTTGATCTCACCGGTCTCGGGGTTGATCTCGACCTCGGCGTCCTCGGCGGAGTCCGGACGGCGCTTGTAGGCCGCGAGCAGTGCGTTGGCCAGGGCGATGAGCAGCTCGTTCTCGTCGATGTTCTGGTCGCGGGCAATCTGTCCCAGGGCGTCAAGGAATTCAAAATTCGCCATGATCAGCCTTTCTTGCTCGTCGAAGTGGTCGGGGCGGGTCCCCAGGCGAAGACGGTGCGGGCGCGCTCGACGCCCTCTAAGCGCACCACGACGTCCTCGCCGTCGACACGCAGCGTTGCGGTCTCCTCGTCGGCGCCCACGAGTTCGCCCTCCAGGCGACGCGTGGGCTCTGCGCCACGGCGCTCGCGCAGCGTAACGGTCTCGCCGACGGCGCCACGAAAGTGCTCAGGCGTGCGCAGCTGGCGCTCCAGGCCCGGGCTCGCCACGTCGAGGGTGTAGTGGCCGGGAATCGGGTCGGTCTCATCCAGCCAGGCCGACAGAGCCCGGCTCGCGCTGGTCAGCGCCTCGAGGTCGATGCCCCCCTCGCGGGTCACCGTGACGTGCAGGGTCCCGCCGGAGAGGTCGATGTCGTAGAGGGAGATTCCCAGCTTCTCCAGGAGTGTGCGCACCGGTGTCTCGAGTTCCATCACCATCGCTCCTCTCCTGATCAGCGTCCAGACAACAAAAAAGCACGGGCCCAAGGCCCGCGCTAAAACGAGTCCAAACGTCCTTGGCGGACTGTCGCGACCAGTGTAGCAGTTAGAGCGTCTCGCCACAATCGAGGCGTGACCGAATAACCCCTCCCGCTAGGGACGGTAGCACGCCACGGGGGCGATTAGTACGAGCGCGCCACGATCGCCAAAAGGTCCGTTTCCTCGATGCTCTCGGGCACCGAGCCGTCGGGGCGCGTCAGGCAGCGCACGGTGACCGCCTCGGCGTTGAGGCGGTCCTCGCCGGCCTCGCCCACCGCGGTCCAGGGCAGACGAGCGAAGCCCTCCTGGGCGGCCTCGAGCGCCTCATCCACGCTGCCCACGTCGCGCGTGGCGCTGTCGCGTCGGACGGTGGCGGCCACCAGCAGGTCGGCCTGGACCGCCTCGAGCAGCGCGGCCGCGGCGCCGGCCAGTCCCTCGATCGGTCGGGTGACCTTCTCGCCCGTGTCGCGGCGCACCAGAGTCACGACGCCCTCGGCCAGGTCGCGCGGGCCCACCTCGACGCGCAGAGGCACGCCCTTGATCTCCCAATCGGTCACGCGTCGCCCGAAGCTGCCGCGACCCTGGTCGGCGCGGGCCCGCACGCCCGCGGCCGCGAGCTCATCCACGATTCGCCCGACCGCCGCAGCGACCGCGTCGTCATCACGCACGGGGATGACGACCACCTGGATCGGCGCCACGCGCGGCGGCACCACCAGTCCCTGATCGTCCCCGTGGGTCATGATCAGTCCGCCCACCAGACGAGTCGACGCCCCCCACGAGGTGGTGTGACAGTACTCGGACTGGCCGTCCTCGCTCTGAAAGCTCACCTCGAAGGCGCGCGCGAAGTTCTGTCCCAAATCGTGGCTGGTCACCATCTGCAGGGCCTTGCCGTCTCTCATCATGCCCTCGGCGGTAATGGTATTCAAAGCCCCCGCGAAGCGCTCGCGGGGGGTTTTCATCCCGAGATACGTCGGCGCGGCGAGCACGTTGACCAGAAAGTCGTTGTAGACGTCCAGGTGGATCGTCATCAGATATCCCACCGCGTCCTCGCGGGTGGCGTGCGCGGTGTGGCCCTCCTGCCAGAGGAACTCGCTCGAACGCAGGAAGAGGCGCGGACGCATCTCCCAGCGCACGACGTTGGCCCACTGGTTCAGGCGCAACGGCAGGTCGCGGTAGCTCTGAATCCACTTGGCCATGAACTCGCCGATGACCGTCTCTGACGTCGGGCGCACGACTAGGGCCTCGGCGAGCTCCTCGCCACCACCATGGGTGACGACTGCGAGCTCGGGCGAGAAGCCTTCGACGTGCTCGGCCTCGCGAGAGAAATAGTTCAGTGGGATCAGGAGCGGGAAGTAGGCGTTCTCGGCCCCCGTGGCCTTGATGCGCACGTCGAGCTCGGCCTGCATGCGCTCCCAGATCGCATAGCCGTAGGGGCGGATCACCATGGTCCCGCGCGCCGGGCCGTTGTCGGCCATCTCGGCCTTCGCCACGACGTCCTGGTACCAGCGGGGAAAGTCCTCGCCCTGGGGGGTCAACACTGCGGCCACGAGTCTCCTTTGTTGGCTGAGAAGCCTAGCGAAGGCTCAGTCGTGGGTTCGCCGACGGATTTCGGTGACCTTCTCGGCGACGTGATTGGCGTCGGCGCCACGGTCCTCGAGCAGCGCCGCGCGGTCCGCGGCCGCCGCGGCCTCGGCGGTGACGTCGCGTGCGGCCAGGCGGGCCTCGACGCCCTCTTCAGCGATCTTGGTCGCCTCTTCCACGAGCGCGGCGACCATCTCGTCTTCGGGCACGACCCGCACGATTTGGCCACGGATGAAGAGGTGCCCGCGCTTTTTGCCCGCGGCGATGCCCAAGTCGGCGTGGCGCGCCTCGCCGGGACCATTCACCACGCAGCCCATCACGGCGACCTGGATCGGCAGGCCCATGCCGGACAGGGCGTCCTGCGCGGCGGTGGCCACCCCGATGACGTCCACCTCGGCGCGCCCGCAGCTGGGACAGGCGATGAGGTCGAGCCCGCGCCGCTCGCGTAGGCCCAGGGACTCGAGCAACTGACGTCCCGCGCGGGCCTCCTCGACGGGATCAGCGGTGAGCGAGTAGCGCAGCGTGTCGCCGATGCCCTCGGCGAGGAGCGTGGCGATACCCGCGGTCCCCTTGATGAGGCCCCCGGGCAGTGGTCCGGCCTCGGTCACGCCGAGGTGCAGCGGGTAGTCGAAAGTCTCGGCGGCCAGTCGATAGGCGCCGATCATCGTGGCGACCGAGGAGGCCTTCACCGAGATCTTCACGTCGTGGAAATCAACCTCGTCGAAGTAAGCGAGCTCGAGGCGCGCCGACTCAACCAGCGCCTCGGGGGTGGCGC
The DNA here is from genome assembly GCA_021790675.1 of Actinomycetes bacterium. Taxonomy (GTDB): domain Bacteria; phylum Actinomycetota; class Acidimicrobiia; order Acidimicrobiales; family RAAP-2; genus RAAP-2. Next base: position 28,541 of record JAJYGN010000110.1, on the reverse strand, counting down.
CGCCGAAGCGCTCGTAGATGTCCGGGTGCAGGCTGCCGGCGTTGACGCCGATGCGAATCGGCACCCCGCGGTCCTTGGCCTCGCGCGCCACGAGCTTGATCTCCTCGGGCTTACGCAAGTTGCCAGGGTTGAGGCGCAGCCCGTGCACGCCCGCCTCGAGGGCGGCGAGGGCCATCTCGACGTGGAAGTGGATGTCAGCGACGATGGGCACCGGCGAGCGCGGCACGATCTGGGCGAGGCCCTCGGCCGCGGCGCGCTCGTTGCAGGTGCAGCGCACGATGTCGGCGCCGGCGGCAGCCAGCTCGTAGATCTGGCCGAGCGTCGCGTCGACGTCGGCGGTCTTGGTGGTCGTCATCGACTGGACCGAGATCGGTGCGTCACCACCGACGGCGACGCTGCCGACGTGGATCTGGCGCGTGCGCCGACGGGGACTTAAGGGGCTGGCGGTGACATCCACTCCCCCATTCTGCCGTGTCGCGGCGGGAGCCAAACCTTCTAGTGGAAGGGATTAGCGATCGGGTGGGCGATGTCGAGATAGAGCGTCGTGGCAAAGAGCACCAGCAGGACCGTCACGAACGCGTAGACGAGAGGCAGCAGCTTGTTCACGTCGGCGTGATAGGCCCGTTTGCGGCTGCGCAGGCGCTCGTAGGTCGCCACGGCCACGTAGCCGCCGTCGAGCGGCAGCATCGGCATCATGTTAAAGACGCCGACGAAGACGTTGACCGCCATCAAAAGTTCGAGCATCACCCCGACGCCGGCCTGGGAGCTCTCAACGGCGAGACGGGCCACGCCCACGATCGACTGGGGGCGGTTGAGCTGGTTGGTCGGGTTGTTCGCCGCCGCCGGCGAAGCGACCTGGTGGAAGAGGCTCGAGAATTGCGCGGGCGAGAAGACCCGCCCGATCGCGGCCACCGACATGGTGAAGATCCGCCCCACGGTGGAGAACGACTGGGGGATCGCCGCGAGGGCCGAGGTGCGCACGGTCTGGGCGACCAATTCGACGCCGAGATAGCCCTGGGGCGTCGACCCAGTGGCGAGTGTCTGTCCGTTGACCTTGAGCGTGCGCCCGTCGACCGGGGTCGCGTGCAGGGTCAGGTCGTGCCCGCCGCGCGAGACAACGATCGTCAGGCGCTGGCCGGTGTGCTCGTGCACCAGGTTGACCAGGGTGTCGGCGTTCGTGATGGCGGTGCCGTCGACCGAGACGATGCGATCTCCCACCTTGATCCCGGCGAGTTGGGCGGCGTTGAGCGTGTGGCCCTGCCAGGGGGTGAAAGAGGCGACTCCGATGTGGCTGGCCGAAGGCACACCCACCATCGTGAGAGAGGCCCAGGCGAGCACCAATGCCATCACGCCATGCATCAGTGAACCCGCCGAGGCGAAGAGCACCTTCTTGGGATAGCTCGCCTGGCGATAGGTGCGGCTCTCGAGCGCGGGGTCCACGGTGTCGGTCCAGGTCATGCCGGGCACCTTCACGTAGCCGCCGAGCCACAGCGCGCGAATGCCGTAGCGGGTCTCGCCGCGCTGGATCGACCAGACGACTGGTCCGAATCCCACGAAGAAGTCGGTTACCTGCAGCCCGGCGCGCTTGGCCGTGATGTAGTGGCCGAACTCGTGTCCCATCACCATGACGAGCAGCGCTCCGATGACGACCGGCAGCGCCCAGCCGCCGGCCCAGGCCAGCGCGGCGGCGATGGCCACTATCGATGCGAGCAGCAGCGCAAGAGAACTTCGAGACCCATTCATGACCGTTTCGTCACGCTAGCGGCGGCCAGGCGACGCGCGGCCGCGTCGTTCTCGACCAGATCCGCCAGGCTCGCCAGGGGGTCGTCAACGTAGCGCGCCATCACCTCGGCGACCACCGGAACGATGTCGGACCAGGCCAGGCGCTCCTCCAAGCAGGCGGCCACGGCGACCTCGTTGGCGGCACTCAGCCAGGCCGGCGCCGCACCCCCGCGCGCGGCCGCGTCGTAGGCGAGACCCAGGGCGGGAAAGGCCTCGCGGTCGGGGGTCTCGAAGGTGAGACTCAGGCCGCTGGCGAAGTCGAGCGCCCCCCAGGCGTGGTCGAGGCGTTCGGGCAGTCCCAGGCAGTAGGCGATCGGCAGACGCATGTCGGGCCGGGACAGCTGGGCGATGACCGAACCGTCGACGTATTCGACCATCGAGTGCACGATCGACTGAGGGTGGACCACCACCGTCACGCGTCCGACCTCGACGCTAAAAAGCGCCGAAGCCTCGAGGACCTCGAGGCCCTTGTTCATCAGAGTTGAAGAGTCGATCGTGATCTTGGGTCCCATCGACCACGTGGGGTGCACCAAGGCGTCGGCGCGCGTGGCGGAACGAAGCCGCTCCCGGCTCCAGCCGCGAAACGGGCCGCCTGACGCCGTGAGGATCAGTCGGCGCACGTCGGGATGTCCGGGTGCGCTCGAGGATGCCAGGCACTGGTGGATCGCGCAGTGCTCGGAGTCGATGGGCAGGATCTGCGCACCGGGCGTGTCGCGCACCGCCGCCACCAAGGGCGCCGCGGCGATCAAGGATTCCTTGTTGGCGAGCGCCAGGCGCTTGCCCGCCGAGAGGGCCGCCATCGTCACGGGCAGTCCGGCGAAGCCGACCACCGCGTTGATGACGATGTCCGCACTCGCGGCAAGCTCGCTGAGCCCGTCTTCACCGGTAACGACCTCGACGCCGGGCTCGAGCAGCGCGGCCATCGCCGGCGCGTCCGAAGCGCGAGCAATACCCACGCGCGCGACGCTGAACTCGCGTGCGATCTCAGCCAAGCCTTCTAACTGGGTGCCGCTCGAAATGGCGACGAGCTCGAAGCGCTCGGGTTCGCGGCGCAAGACGTCAAGGGCCTGCGTGCCGACCGAGCCCGTCGCCCCGAGCAGCGCCACGCTGCGACGCACCACGATCAGCCCAGGTGCAGAACGCGGGTCAGGTAGAAGACCGTCGGAAGCGCGAAGAGCAGCCCGTCGATGCGATCGAGCAACCCGCCGTGGCCTGGGAGGAGCCGTCCGAGGTCCTTCACGCCGAGGGTGCGCTTGAGCATGGACTCAAAGAGGTCTCCGAGGGGTGCGACCACCGACACCGCGACGGCGAATTCGAGACCGTGGGTCGTCGTCCACGGGCTGATCATGGGCAAGATAAGAGCGCCCACCACAAGGGTGAACAGGGTGCCGCCAATGGTTCCCTCGCGGGTCTTGTTTGGCGAAAGCCGCCGGTTCAGGGGATGACGGCCGATCCAGCGACCGATAAACAGCGCGCCCGAGTCATTAGCGACCGTCAGGACAATCGTACCGAAGAGGTAGGCCATGCCGTGGCGATCGACCGAGTACTGCGGCGAGATCATGAGCAGCGCGAAGGAGCCCAGCACGCCCACCCAGACGTAGACGAAGATCGTCGCACCCAGGCCGTCGAGCACGTCGATAGACCGTTCGGCGCTCGCGTACCAGAGGAAGCCGGTCACGACCAACAGCGCGGTCACCGCTGCGGTCGCCGCCAGTCCGCGCTCGTAGGACGCTACGCCCAGGGTCAACACGGCGACGAGGCCCAGCAGGGTCGCCGGGTGCGCACCGCTGCGGCGAAACGCCGCGTAGCCCTCGGCCGCGGCAAAGGCCAACGCGCAGAGCACCAGCAGCGCCACCGGCACGGGTCCGGCGACGAAGAGCACCGCGACCAGCGCACCGAGCGCCAGGCCCGTGGTCATCGCCTGAGAGACGCTGTTCGGCCGACGCTGGCGAGCGGCGCGACCGGCGAGGGGATTCTCCGGCCGGCGCGTGCGCTCCACGCGCGGAGGCTCGGGACGCGGGGTCTCATCGAGGATCTTCTCCTCGGCGACGACATCTTCGGCGAGCACGAACTCCCAGGGGCGCGACTCGTCTTCCTTCGTCTCGCTGGCGAGGAAGGACGCGTCGAACTGCTCCTCGTGGGCGACCCAGTCGGCTTCACCCTCGCGCCAGGCGGGCGCCGGAATCGCGGCCCAGGGGTCGTCACTCTCGGCCGCCTCGCGCGCGACGACGATCGGCACCTGTCCGGTCGGGGCATCCGTCCAGTGCGGCAGTGTGGTCTCGTCGACAACGGCGCCGTCGGCCGCATCGGCGGCGACTTCGGCACCGGTGATCGTGACCCGCGAGTCGCTCGAACTCACCACCGGCACCTCGCCGGTGGCTTCGTCGCCGAGGAACGGGTCGTCAGACTTCAAGAAGTTCCTGCTCTTTGTGGTGCAACAGCACGTCCACCGCGGCCACCTCGTCCTGGGTCATCTTGTCAAGCACCTTCTCGACGCGCTCGATCTCGTCGCTCGAGAGCCCCTGGTCCTTCTCAAGGGCCTCAAGCTCCTGGCGGGCGTGGCGGCGCACGCCGCGCAGAGCGACCTTGCCCTCTTCGGCCTTGGCGCGAACGAGCTTGACGAAGTCGCGCCGGCGCTCTTCGGTCAGCGTCGGGAACGTGAGGCGGATGACCTGGCCGTCGTTAGACGGATTGAGCCCCAGGTTTGCGTTGGTGATCGCCTTCTCGATGGCCGCCATGGCCCCCTTGTCAAAGGGAGAGATCACGAGGAGTCGCGGCTCTGGCACCGAGAAGTTCGCCAGTTGACGCAGCGGCGTCTCAGTCCCGTAGTAGTCGATCAGCAGGTGCTCGACCAGCGCCGAGTTCGCCCGACCCGTGCGCACCGTAGCGAACTCGTTCTTCACGTGCTCGATCGCGCGGGCCATGCGCTCGCGCGTGTCTTCCATCACCAGTTCGACGAGCTCGTTTTCCATTACTTCACCAGCGTACCGACGGCGTGACCGTCGAGCGCGAGCCCGAGATTCCCCGGAGCCATCAGGTCGAAGACGCGCAACGGAAGGTTGTTGTCCTTGCAGAAGGTGATCGCGGTCATGTCCATGACGCGCAGGTTACGCGCAATGACCTCGTCAAAGGAGATCTCGTCGAACTTCGTGGCCTTCGGATTGATCCGGGGATCCTCGTCGTAGACGCCGTCGACACCACCGTGAGTGCCTTTCAACACCACCTCGGCCTCGATCTCGGCCGCGCGCTGGGCGGCCGGCGTGTCGGTCGTGAAGTAAGGGTTGCCCATACCGGCGGCGAAGATCACGACGCGGCCCTTCTCGAGGTGGCGCACCGCGCGTCGACGGATGTAGGGCTCGGCGACCTGATCCATCCCGATGGCGGACATCACGCGGGTCGGACGCCCGTGGCTCTCGATCGCGTCTTGCAGAGCGAGAGCATTGATCACCGTACCGAGCATGCCCATTAGATCCGAGTTGGCCCGGTTCATGCCGGCCATGGCGCCGGTGGCGCCGCGCCAGATGTTGCCACCGCCGACGACGACGGCGAGTTCGAGGCCGCCGCGATCCATCGCCCGCGAGATCTCGCGAGCCAGGAAGTCAACGGTGGAGGCATCGATCGTCTCGTCGCTGGCGGCCGAGGCCAGCGCCTCGCCCGACAACTTCAAGACGACGCGGCGCACGATCTAACTTCCGACGACCACTTGTGCGTACGCCCGAACGGTCGCCGGGCTGACGAACTGTCCGACGGCGACCTTTTCGTCTTTGACGTAGGGCTGCTCGACCAAGACGCGCTCCTTGAACCAACCGTTGAGTCGGCCTTCGATGATCTTAGGCAGAGCGGCCTCGGGCTTTCCCTCATTGCGCGAAATCTCCTCCACCGTCGCGCGCTCAGCCTCGACCTCGGACGTGGGCACTTCGTCTCGCGTCAGATAGGTGGGCTTGGCAAACGCCACATGTACAGCGATCTCGTGAGCGACCTCGGAGGTCCCACCGGCGAGCACCACGATCACGGCGTTCACGCCACGACCGGCCTGCTGGTGGATATAGGTCTCGATGACCTCTCCCTCGCCCGCCACGAGCCGGGCGACGCGACCCACGGAGATGTTCTCCTTGAGCGTCGTGAGGAGAGTCTCGATACGGTCTTGAAACTCCGCGACGGCGTCCTCACCCGCCGCGGCGACGCGCGCGGCGATCTCGTCGGCGAGGGAGACGAACTCTTCGGATTTGGCCACAAAGTCGGTCTCGCAGCGCAGCTCGACGATCGCAGCGGCCTGTGCGTCACGCACGACGGCCACGGCACCTTCGCCGGCCACTCGATCGGCGCGCTTAGCTGCCGACGCCAGTCCCTGCACGCGCAGCCACTGCGTGGCGGCAGCCATGTCGCCGTCGTTGGCCTCGAGCGCCTTCTTGGCGTCCATCATTCCCACGCCAGTTGCCTGGCGCAGGGCTTGTACATCCTTGGCTGTGATAGCCACGTTGTTTCTCCTTCGTCGGTGGTTAGGCGGTGGGAGCGTCGCCGGTGTCGACGACGTCGGTGACCTCAAGGGCCGGAGTCTCGTCATCAACGGGAGCCGCGTCAGCGACCGCGACCGGGGTCTCGTCCGCGACGGGCGCCTCGGCGACCTCGGCCTCTGGCTCGGCATCCGCGGCGACGACCGGCGTTTCGGCAACCACGGCGGGCTCAGGCTCGACGACCGCAGCGGTCTCAGCCGGCACCGACACCGCTGCGGCGGCCTTCGGCGGCGTCGCGGGGCGGTTGGCGCGGATGAATCGACCCTCGGCCACGGCATCAGCCATGAGTCGGCACAGCAGGGCGCCAGCGCGGATTGCATCATCGTTGCCAGGAATCACGTAGTCAATGACGTCGGGGTCGCAGTTCGTGTCGACTACGGCGACGACCGGCAGACCGAGCTTGCGCGCCTCGGTCACCGCGATGTGCTCCTTCTTCGTGTCAATCACGAAGATGGCGTTGGGCACTCGATCCAGGCTCGCGATACCACTGAGGTTGCGGTCGAGCTTCTCGAGTTCGCGGCTGTGGCGCAGGGCCTCGCGCTTGGGCATGTTGTCGAAGTCGCCGGCGCGCTGCATGCTGCGAAGCTCCATCATGCGCTTGACGCGGCCCGTCACCGTGGAGAAATTGGTGAGCATGCCACCCAGCCAGCGCTGGTTGACGAAGGGCATCCCGCACGCCTGCGCGTAGTCGGCGATGGGACCCTGAGTCTGCTTCTTGGTGCCCACGAAAAGGATGGTGCCGCCGTCGGCGACCAGGTCACGCACGTAGGCGTAGCTCTGCTCGATACCCGACAGGGTCTTGCGCAGGTCGATCAGGTAGATCCCATTGCGCTCGCCGAGGATGAAGCGACGCATCTTGGGGTTCCACCGGCGGGTCTGGTGCCCAAAGTGCACGCCCGAATCCAATAATTCCTGCAGAGTGACGAGTGCCACGTTCTAGTTTCCTTCCGTTCGGTTATCGGTCCCCCGGGTGCACCGCGAGCGGCGACCGTACGAAACCCGGGGGAAGACATCTCTGACCTCTCCCACCCTGGGAGAGCCAAACCATGTTAGTGGATCGGCGCTATCCCCTCGGGTGGGTGTTGTGATGAACGTTCTGGAGGCGTGATTTGGAGACGTGCGTGTAAATCTGGGTCGTCGCCAGGGACTCGTGGCCCAGCAACTCTTGCACCACGCGCAGGTCGGCGCCACCCTCGAGCAGGTGGGTGGCGTACGTGTGACGCAGAGCGTGGGGATGGATGTGGCCCCGCGCCACCCTCGCGTCGAGGATGCGGCGCACGTCGCGCGGGCCCAGGCGCCGCCCCCGGCGGTTGTAAAAGAGTGCCTCGGGCGGCGAGTCGGGCCGGGCCACATCGTCGCGAGCGTCTTCGAGCCACACGCGTACGGCGAGCACCCCGCGTCGATGGAGGGGGACGATCCTCTCCTTGTTTCCCTTTCCCAGGACCCGCAAACGTCCCGAGGAGAAGTCGACGCTTCCCACGTCGAGTCCGCAGAGCTCGCTCACGCGAAGTCCCGCTCCGTAGAGGACTTCGCACACCGCCCGATCGAGGACCGCCCACTCGTCGTCGCCCCAGTCCTCGTCGAGCAGGCCGTCGAGCTGCTCGCGCACGACGATTGTGGGCAACTTCGAGGCGGGTCGTGGCGCGCTGAGTCGCGCGGCCGGGCTCTCGTGGAGGTGCCCACGCTCGACCAGCCAGTCGAAGTAGCCGCGCAGACTCGCCCGTCGTCGAGAGATTGACGCGCGCGCCTCGTTGCGCTGAGCTCGACTCGCGAGGTACTCGCGCAACAGCCGTCGCGTGACGTCATCGGGCTTGCGTACGCCACGCTCGCCCGCCCAGGTGAGGAACGCATTGAGGTCCGAGCGATAGGCGCGCACGGTCGCGGCCGACCGGTCGGCCGCGACCAGCGTGGCGACGTAGCCGTCGCGCCGCCAGGGGTCAGGCTCGACCCTCGTGGAGTGAGCAGGCACGTGTCTAGGCTACCCACGGGCGCCATTTCTGCGTGGCACGTCGATACAGTTGGATATCTCGCAAAGGAGTGTTGGTGTCGCGCATTTTGATTGTGGAAGACGACGACCACATCCGCTCCGCGTTGCGTCTCATGTTCGAAGGCGAGGGCTTCGACGTCGACGACGCGCCGAGCGGCGAGGTCGGGGTGGCGCTCTTTAACCGGATGCGCTCTGACGTCGCGATCGTGGATCTAATGCTGCCGGGGATCTCAGGCTTTGACACGTGCCAGGCCCTGCGCTCAACGAGCGACGTGCCCATCGTGATCGTCTCGGCGCGCGACGAGACCGCCGACGTCGTGCTCGGTCTCGAATCTGGGGCGGACGACTACGTCACCAAGCCCTTCGTGCCGGCTGAGCTGCTCGCGCGCGTGCGCGCCCACCTGCGTCGGCGTCCCACGTCGGCCGGCGCTTTCACCCTGGGGCGCCTGCAGGTCATCCCCGACGAGGGCGTCGTCCGCGACCAGGACGGCACGGAGCTACACCTCACGTCGACGGAGTTTCGCCTCCTCACCGACCTGGCCTCGGTCAGTGGCAGAGTGCTCTCACGCGAAGACCTCCTCGAGAGAGTCTGGGGCTACGACTACTTTGGCGACAGCCGTCTGGTCGACGTGCACATTCGACGGCTGCGGATGAAGATCGAACCCGATCCGGCGAACCCCACGTTCCTGGTCACCGTGCGAGGCGCCGGATACAAGTTGGTTCTCTAGTGCATCGGCGCAGCCTTCGACTGCGGCTGCTGATCACCTTTGGCGTAGGGGCCCTACTCCTGTCGAGCCTGTTCGCCTCATTGACGTACTTCTCAGTCCAACGCCTTTTGGTGGACAACCAGCAGCAGACCGACCTGCGTGAGTCCTTCGCCAACGCCGCGCTGGTGCGCTCCACTCTCTACTCGTCCCCGCCGGCGCTCGGGGCCCTGCTCAATTCCATCGAAGCCGCGACCAACTCGAGTGTGCTGGTCCACACCCACCACCAGTGGCTCTCGACAAGCCACGGCGCGGCGACGAGTGACGTCTCGGCCGAGATCGTCCACGCCGTCGACAACGGCAAGGTCCTGCATCAGACGATCTCGCGCCGAGGCAAGCTGATCTTCATCGTGGGAGTGCCCATTCCCGCCGTCGAGACGCAGGTCTTCGAGGTCTTTCGCCTCGAACGGCTCGAGCACTCTCTCAAGATCCTCGGCCTGGTGCTCGGTCTGGGCGCGCTCGTCACGTCGGTGATCGGCCTGGGCGGCGGCCTGTGGGTGTCACGGCGCGCGGTGCGGCCACTACTGAACGTCTCCTCTGCCGCCGCCGCGATCGCCGACGGCGAGCTGACAACGCGGCTCCTTGTGGGCCAGGCCGATCAAGAGGTCCAACAACTCACCGAGTCGTTCAACACGATGGTCTCGCGTCTGGTCGCACGCATGGAGCGCGACGCACGCTTCGCGAGTGACGTCAGTCACGAGCTGCGCTCGCCGCTGACAACCCTGACCACCACCGTGTCGGTTCTCCAACAGCACCGCGACGAGCTTTCCCCCGTCGGACGCGAGAGCCTGGACCTGCTCGCCGCGGACCTCTCCATCTTCCAATCCCTGGTCGACGACCTACTCGAGATCGCCCGCTCCGACGCCGGGAGCCTTGAGCACGTCATCGAGATCGTGCCCGTCGCCGAGCTCGTGCGCCAGAGCGCCCGCAGCGCCGCCCAACGCCTCGGGATCCCTGAAGTGCCCGTCGAGATCAGCGACGCCGCGCGCGAGTTGAGCGTGGGCGTCGACCGGCGTCGCTTCGAGCGCGTGATGGCCAATCTGCTAGGCAACGCTGCCCACTACGCCGGCGGCGCGATAGTCGTTCGCGTGGACGCAGCGGACTCACACGTCACCGTCGACGTCGACGATGCGGGTCCAGGGGTGCCGATCGACGAGCGCGAGTCCATCTTCCAGCGGTTCTTCCGCGGCCGTGCGGCCCACGACCGCAGCCTCGCCCGTGGCACCGGGCTCGGTCTCGCCCTCGTTCGCGACCACGTTGCGGCCTTCGGCGGGACCATCGTGGTGCACGAGAGCCCCGAGGGCGGCGCGCGCTTTCACATCGAGCTGCCCCGACGCGAGGGGGCCGTCGAATGAGACTGCGACCGCTCCTCCTGCTCGGCCTCGGTGCCGTGACCCTGGCCGGCTGCACACTCGTGCCCACCACTAACGCCCCCGTGATCATCAATCCGAAGACCGTGCCCTTCGGTCTGCTCGGCAAAACGATTCCCGGCACCAACAACGGCCGGGTGCGCTTCATCACCCAGCCCGTCTACATCGTCGACGCGACGGGCCACCTCACGGCGTCGAGCCGCATCGTGCCCACCCCGCCGACGCTCGCCTCAGTGCTGCGCGAGCTCGTCATCGGCCCCACTGACATCGAAACCGCTACGGGATATACGAGCGCCTTGCCCAACAACCTCGTGATCCTTCAGGCCAAGGTGAAGAAGGGCATCGGCTACATCGCCCTCGCCGACCCCCTCTCCTCGCTGCCCGTGCGCCAGCAGGTTCTCGCCCTGGGTCAGCTCGCGATGACCGCGAGCGACGTGGGCGCGACCAAGGGGATCGAAATCACGGTCGGCGGAGTCGCGCAGCCTTCGCTGCTGCCCAACGGCGACACCGCGACAGTGATCACCGCGAGTGACTACCAGAGCCTGCTGAACGGCTAGGTCGTCTGGGGCCGCAAGACGGCCGCGGCATTCCAGAGGTGCTCGAGGTCGTAGTAACTGCGCGTCTCCTCGTCGAAGACGTGAACAATCACATCGCCGAAGTCCATCGCCACCCACTGACCCTCAGCGAGGCCCTCGACGCGAAGGGGTCGCTCCCCCAGATCGCGCGCGACGACGCGCTCGATCTCTTCGACGATAGAGCGCACCTGGCGGTCGTTGCGTCCCGCGCAGATCACCAGTACATCAAAGGAGTTGACTAGCTCGCGCAGGTCCAGCACCACGAGGTCGAGGGCGCTCTTCTCCTGCGCACCAACGCAGGTCGCGTCCACGAGGGAGGCTACGAAGTCATCGAGAGGGCCGCGACCCGGGTCGTCGGCGCGGGTGATCTCGCTCAGTGGGTCACCCCGAGAACGATCACCGCGGCAACGAAGGGGATCGAGAGTCCGAGGGCCCCGGCCGCCATCCAGCGCTGACGGGCCCGGCGCAGGTCGCGACGGCTACGAGGTGCGCCAGCCAGCGCGGCGAGCCGTGCCGGCTGCGGCTCGCTATGGTCGAAGAGTCGCACCGCCATGTCGACTCGACTCTAGCCCCGAAAGCCTTCATAGAGGGGCACGACTTTGTCCGGCAGGTAACGCTCGAGCGCGTCGCTGTGCTCGGGAATGTCACGGATGTAGCTCGAGGACAGGTCCACCGGATCCATGTCGATGACGTAGCTGTCCCAGCCCTCGGGCAAGACCGTCGGGGCCCCTGGTCGGGGCACGACTCCCACCTTGACCAGGGTGCGCAGGGTCGACGCCTCGTGCCACGAGTCGATCTGGCTGGTCAGGTCGGCGCCGATGATCAGGTCGACCTCGTCGAACTCCTCGAGGAGCTCACGCACCGTGTCAATCGTGTAAGAGGGGCCCTCGCGACGGATCTCTCGGTCCGAGACGGTCACGAGTGCCAGGTCGGCGAAGGCCGCGCGGGCCATTTCTAGACGCGCCGCCGCGGGCAGGACCGATCCCGAGAGTCGCTTTTGGTAGGGGTCGCCGGCCACGGTGACCTCGATCGCGTCGAAGCGATGGGTCGCGGCCGCCGCGTGCAACGCCGCCACGTGACCCCGGTGGGGCGGGTCGAAGGTGCCCCCGAAGAGGCCCAGGCGCCGACGTGTCACCCCTGAAGCCTAACGGCCCGACCGTGGGCACTTCGGGCGAGATTGTCTCACCGTGGCGAACCTTCTACGCTTGAGTGATGCCGACATCATCCCCGTGGTCCCTGGAGTCGTGGCGCACGCGCACGATCGCCCAGAGTCCGGTCTGGCCCGATGACGAGCACCTGGCGCGCGTGGAGCGTGAGTTGGCGACCAAACCACCCCTCGTCTTCGCCGGAGAGGCGCGCCGACTCCAAGAGCACCTCGCACTCGTCGCCCAGGGCAAGTCCTTCCTCCTCCAAGCCGGCGACTGCGCCGAGTCATTCGACGAGGGCTCGGCGGACTCCATTCGCGACAAGCTAAAGGTCATTTTGCAGATGGCGGTGGCTCTGACCTACGCCTCGGGCGTACCGGTCATCAAGGTCGGGCGCATCGCCGGCCAATTCGCCAAGCCCCGCAGCGCGCCGGTCGAGATCCACGACGGCGTCTCCCTCGAGGCCTTCCGGGGCCACATTGTCAACTCCGAGGAATTCACCCCCGAGGCGCGCCGGCCCGACCCCGAACGCCTCCTCACCGCGTATCACCAGAGCGTCGCGACGCTGAACCTGCTGCGCGCCTTTACGACCGGCGGCTTCGCCGCGCTCTCGCGCGTGCACGCCTGGAATCAGGAGTTCGTCGCCAACTCCCTCGAGGGCAAGCGCTACGCCATGATCGCCGACGAGATCGAACGGGCGCTGCAGTTCATGAAGGCCTGCGGGATCGATCTCCACGACGACTCGGCGCTGCAGGGTGTGGACTTCTACACCAGCCACGAGGCCCTCATCCTGCCCTACGAGCAGGCCCTCACGCGGCGCGACTCCCTGACCGGCGACTTCTACGACTGCTCGGCCCACATGCTCTGGATCGGCGACCGCACTCGCGACCTCGAGGGCGCCCACGTCGAGTTCTTGCGCGGGGTCGCGAACCCTGTCGGAGTGAAGGTCGGCCCGCGCGTCGACGCCGACGAGCTGCGCCGCCTGGCCGACGTGCTCAATCCGCTCAACACTCCCGGTCGTCTCACGCTGATCGCGCGCATGGGTCAGAACCGCGTGGCCGAGTCGCTCCCGCCACTGGTCGAGGCGATGCGCGACGACGGCCGTAACGTGGTCTGGGCCTGCGATCCGATGCACGGCAACACCTTCCTCGCCTCGCGCGGCCAGAAGACCCGTCACTTCGACGACATCATGAGCGAGGTCAGCCAGTTCTTCGCGGTGCACCAGGCCCTGGGCACCTGGCCGGGCGGCCTGCACGTCGAGCTGACCGGCGACAACGTCACCGAGTGCCTCGGCGGGGGATCACGCTTGGCCGAGGACGACCTCGATCTCAACTACACGTCGATTTGCGACCCGCGCCTCAACGCGACCCAGAGCCTGGACCTCGCCTTTCACGTGGCCGAGTTCCTGCGCGACTACGCGAGCGACAACGGCGCCACGTCGTTATAGCGCAGCAGGCGCCGACGAGTCCCGTCAAACTCAATCTCGGTCAACGAACAGTGCTCGGTGCGAAGGCCCAGTCTTTCCCGAGGGTCAGAGCCGTTCAGTATCTTGATCGCCTGCTCGATCACGCCACCGTGGACCACGGCGACGACTCGCTCACCGGGGTGACGGGCGACCAGAGTGGCGATCGCGCGTTCGCAGCGCTCGTAGAAGTCCAGCCAACTCTCCCCACCGGGTGAGAACGGGACGTCGGGTTCCACGCTCCAGTCCACCGCCCCGTAGCGCTCCACGAGTTCGGCCCAGGCGAGCCCGTCGGCCACGCCGGGGTGCAGTTCGCACAGGTCGCAGTCGGCGAGCGCGGCGAGATCGGGCAGCCCCGGGGCGATCACCCGCGCGGTCTCGATCGATCGACCCAAGATTGAGGTGTAGAGCGCCGTCGCGTCGTCGAGCTCGCGCGTCGCTGCGAGCCGGCGTGCCAGGGCACCGGCCTGGGCCCGGCCGAGGTCGGTTAGACCGCCGTCGCCGCGCGGACCCCCCACGACGCCCTCGGCGTTGCAGCGCGCCTCTCCGTGGCGGATTAAGACGAGGCGGGTGCCCACCGGCGCGCGACCGCGCGTGAAGTAACCCTCGGCGAAGCCCGACGTCACGCGAGCTCTCCCACGAAGGCCTCGAGCTGGCGCAGCGTTCGACACTCGACCACCCGATCGCAATACGGCGCGTACTGGTTGATGATCGAGTCGCCGCTGTTCCAATATCCCAGCGGCTCGGGATTGAGCCAGAAGACGGCCCGGGCGCGGTGGTGTAGGTCGGCGAGGACCTCGGGATGGGCCTGGTGGTAGTTGTTGCGCGCGTCGCCCAGGATCAGCACGGTCGATCGGCGCGTCACGTCCTTGGCGAAGCGGTCGTGAAAGACGCTAAAGGCGCGGCCGTAGTCCGAGTGGCCGTCAAAGGCGATGACGTCGGCTTCGGCATTGATGCGCGCGACCGCGTCGGCCGGGTCGTCAGCGTCCTCGAAGAGGCTCGTCACCTCGTCGATGCCGTCGACGAAGACAAAGCTGCGAACCTTGGAGAACTGCGAGCTGATCGCGTGCACCAGGTGCAAGGTGAAGCGCGCAAAGGACGCCACCGAGCCCGAGATGTCGGCAATCACGATGATCTCGGGCTTGTTGGGCCGCGGGGGCTTGAAGCGCAGGTCGATCGGCACTCCCCCGGTGGAGAGGCTGCGGCGCACCGTGTGGCGCAGGTCGACCGGCCCGCGACGACGACGACGGCGCCGTCGCGCGAGGCGCGTGGCGAGCTTGCGACTCAGGGGACGTAGGGCGCGCTCGAGCTGGGCCATCTCCTCGCGATTCGCGTGCATGACGTCGACGTCTTCGGGCAGCGGCTTGCGCACCGACTTGGCGAGGGCCTGGGAACCGCGATCCTCGACGAGGCGCTCGCGGATCTCACGCTCGATCTCGGCCTTGAGCATCTCCACGCGCGCGCGGGCCTCGTCACGCGCTAGCCGCTCGGCGAGTTCGCCGACTTCCCCGACGCTCAAGCGGCGCTCGAGGTTCTCCAGGTCAAGGTTGCGCAGCGTCCGGTACAGGTAGTAGGTACCGCCCACCGGCCGGCCAGGCTCCATGCCCGAATAGCGCGTCACGGCCTCGCCGGCGCCGCGTCGCAGCGCGTTCGCGTCGCCGTCTCGCAGAGCCCGAAAGAGCAGCTCGGCCAGCTCCTCGGCCGACATCGTGCTCGACGCGCCACCCGAGCCGCGCCGCGGTCCAGGGGCGTTGGCTCCCGTCGGGGCGCTCGTCTCGTCCTCAGTTGGATTGAGCAACTCCTCCGCGCTGGACCAGCTGCGCAACGAAAAGAAGACGTCAAACGCGGTGTAAAAGACCGGCAGGTGGTCGCCGTCCTTGACCAGTGTGGTGGCGAGCGCCGCGCGCACCAGCGCCCGGTCGCCCAAGTCGATCGCCTGCATCGCGCGCGCCGCGTCCATGTGTTCGGTCATCGACACCGGGATGCCGGCGGCGCGCAGCTCGGCGATGAAGTCGCCCAGCAGGTTAAGCAACGGTCTTGCCGCGGCCCAGGAGTTCCTTGGTCGCCCGATCAATGTCCGTCTGGTACTTGAGCAGGATGTGCAAGGTCGCGGCCGCGTCCTCGTCGCCGATCTCCTCGCGGCCCAGCAGAACGAGGGTGCGCGCCCAGTCGAGGGTCTCGGCGACCGAGGGGGCCTTCTTCAGGTCGAGCGTGCGCAGCGAGCGCACCACCCGAGCGATCTGCTCGGCCAGAGCACTCGAGATGCCCGGCACCCGCTCGACGATGATGTCGCGCTCGCGCGCCACGTCGGGGTAGCCGACGTAGAGGTAGAGGCAGCGACGTTTGAGGGCCTCAGAAAGCTCACGGGTGTTGTTCGAAGTGAGAAAGACCATCGGGATCTGGTGGGCGCGTACCGTGCCGAGCTCGGGGATCGACACCTGGTACTCGCTCAAGACCTCCAGCAGCAGGGCCTCGGTCTCGAGCTCGACCCGGTCGACCTCGTCGATGAGTAGTACGACGGGGTCGGTCGCCGAGATGGCCTCGAGCAGGGGGCGGCGCAGCAGGAACTCCTCGGCGAAGATGTCCTCTTCGAGGTGCGACCACTCCTCGCCGGTCGCCTCGCCGCGCCCGGCCTGGATGCGCAGAAGCTGCTTGCGGTAGTTCCACTCGTAGAGAGCCTTGGACTCGTCGAGTCCCTCGTAGCACTGCAGTCGAATGAGCCGCGCGCCGGTCGCGTCGGCGACCGCGCGCGCCAGCGCCGTCTTGCCAGTGCCCGCGGGCCCCTCGACCAGGACCGGCTTGGCCAGGCGGTCGGCGAGGAAGGTCACCGAGGCGATGGCCTCGTCGCTCAGGTATCCCTGGGCGGCCAGACGCGTGCGCACGTCGTCGGGCGAGGCGAAGTTGGCCGGCGGCACCTGATCGAGCTCGAGGCGCTGGGCCAACTCCTGACGCGGATCCAGTGACGTCATCGAATCTGCCCTTCTCCTCGTACGACCCATTTGAGACAGGTCAGTTCCCTGAGACCCATGGGGCCACGGGCGTGGAGCTTCTGAGTGGAGATGCCCACTTCGCCGCCCAGGCCCAGCTCACCCCCGTCGATGAAGCGCGTCGACGCGTTCACGAGCACAGCCGCGGCGTCGACCCGGCGCACCCACTCTTCAGCGCTGGTGGTGTCGCGGGTGACGATCGCCTCGCTGTGGCCCGTGCCGTAGCGCGCGACGTGGGCGATCGCCTCGTCGAGGGACGCGACAACCTTCACCGCGAGCACGAGATCGAGGAACTCGCGCTCGTAGTCGTCTTGGGTCGCCTCACGGGCCGTGACGCGACGACGCGTCTCGGCGTCGCCGCGCAGCTCGACCTGGGGAATCGCCGCGGCCATCGCCGGCAAGAAGGCGTCGGCCACGTCGCGGTGCACGAGAACCGTCTCGGCCGCGTTACACACGCCGGGCCGCGACGTCTTGGCGTTGGCCACGATGGCGACCGCCATGTCGAGGTCGGCCGAGGCGTCGACGTAGACGTGGCAGTTGCCGTCGCCGTCGAGCACGTAGGGCACGCGGGCGTGCTCTCGCATCGCGGCGATCAGACTTGGGCCACCGCGCGGGATCAGACAGTCGAGCACGTCGTCGAGCTGCATGAAGGCAACCGCCGTCTCGTGCGACGAGTCCTCGACCAGTGCGACGCCGTCTTCGGGAAGGCCCGCGGCCGCCAGCGCCTCGTGCCAGAGCCCCACGATGAAGCGGTTGGTCGCCTGGGCCGAGGCCGAGCCGCGTAGGAAGGCCGCGTTGCCGCTGCGCACACAGAGCCCGGCCACGTCACTCGTCACGTTGGGCCGGTTCTCATAGACCACACCGATCACGCCGAGGGGGACGCGCACGCGCGACACGTCCAGTCCGTTGGGGCGCACCTGATGATCAAGCACCTCAAAGAGCGGGTCGGGGCTGGCGGCGACGTCGCGCAGGGCGCCCGCCATTGAGGCCACCCGGGCCTCGGTCAGGGTGAGGCGGTCGCGTCCGGCACCGGAGTCGCCATAGCGCGCGAGCTCCTGCGCGTTGATCGCGAGCAACTCCTCGCGGCGGTCCTCGAGGGCCGTCGCCACGTCGTAGAGCACCCGCTGGCGCGCCTCGTCGCTCGCGGTGGCGAGCACAGTCGCGGCGGCGCGAACTCGCTCTCCCTGGGCCCGAAGATCGCCGTTCGCCATCTCGCCAGCGTAATGGGCTAGAGACGACGCAGAAGGACGAGGTCGTCGCGATGGATCACAACGTCGTCGCCGTCGTCGAAGCTGTCCGCGCCCACTCGCACCAGGCCCTTGGCAACGACCTCGCCGCGAGGTCCGAGTACGTCGACGGCGTCGCCGTCTTCAAAGGCACCCGCGTGTCCTGTCACCCCCACGCGCAACAGGCTGCGTCCGTGGTGTTCGAGCGCCTGAAGGGCCCCTTGGTTGATCGACACCGTGCCGGTGCTCGCCACGGCAAAGGCGATCCAGGCCTTGCGCGCGCTGAGTCGCTCGGGCCGAGGGCGAAACGTGGTGCCAAAACCCGAAGTCTCGGCGAGCGAGGCCGACAGCGGCGAGAGAGCGCGCGCCGGTGCGATCACGGTTGTAACCCCCGACCAGGTCGCCATGTGTGCGGCGGCGAGCTTCGATGCCATGCCGCCGCTGCCCACGCCCGAGGTCGAAGAGCCGGCCAGGGCGAGCAGCGTCGCGTCGAAGGCCTGGACCTCCTCGATCAGGGTCGCGTTGGGATCTAGGCGGGGATCGGCGGTGAAGAGCCCTTCGGTGTCGGTGAGCAGCACCAGGTGCGAGGCCGCCACCAGGTTGGCCACGAGAGCAGCGATCCGGTCATTGTCACCGAAGCGGATCTCGGCGTCGGCGACGGCGTCGTTCTCGTTGACGATGGGCACGACGCCGAGCGACTTCAGCGCCGCCAGGGTCGAACGGGCGTGCAGGTACTGGCCGCGGTTGGAGAAGTCGAGCGGCGCGAGCAGGACCTGGCCAACGGCGACACCCTCGCGCGCGAACGCGTCACGCCAGGCCGACATGAGCAGGGGCTGGCCCACGGCGGACACCGCCTGGAGGGTCACCGCGTCGTGGGGACGACCGCGCCCTGCGCCGACCTCGGCCCAGCCGGCGGTGATCGCGCCCGAGGTCACGACCACGACCTCCCAACCCTCGCGCATGAGACCGACGACATCGTTCGCCAGAGTGGCAAGGACCGAGTGGTCGACGCCCCCCGTCGCGTCGGTCACCGACGTGGTTCCGACTTTGACGACGACGCTACGCGTCGCCACGGCCGTCTCCTCGGTCCAGGCGGCCGTGGCGCGCCAGACGCTCGCGACGCGTCGCCCGATGGTGGTTGCCGCGGTCGAGTCCGGCGCCCACCTCGTCGCGCCACCACTCAAAGGTCAGCGCCCCGACGCTCACGAGGTCGCCGTCGACGACGCCGGCGCGCGTGAGCAGCCGGTCCACGCCGAGGGCCTTGAGTCGACTGACCACCTCGGCCAGCGCCTCGTCGTCGGTGAGGTCCTGGAAGCGCACCGCGCGCAGGGCCGGGCGGCCGAGCACGTGCCAGCCGTCGGGCCCGCGTTCGACGCGCACCTCTTCAGGTAGCGGACGGTGCACGACCTCGACCGCCTCGCGCGTCGCCTCCTCCTCGCGGCGCACGGCGGAGACGAGTTCGCCCAGACGGGACACGAGCTTTGCGATGCCCTCGCCCGTGATCGAGGAGATCACCTCGAGGTCGCCCGCGTCGTGTACCGCGACGTCGCCCTTGGAGCCGACGACGACGCGAGGACGCGTGAGGAGGTCCGCCTGGTAGTCGCCCAGCTCGCGCAGCAGAATCTCGAGCTGAGTCGCCGGATCGGCCGCGTACTCCGAGAGGTCGATCAAGACGCACAGCACCCGGGCGCGCTCGACGTGGCGCAAGAAGTCGTGTCCGAGACCGCGGCCCTCGGCCGCGCCCTCGATCAGCCCTGGGATGTCGGCCATGACGAACTCGGTCGCCGCGCCGGGGCGTCCGGCCCGCTCGCCCACGCGCACCACGCCCAGGTTAGGTACGAGGGTCGTAAACGGGTAGTCGGCGATCTTGGGCTTGGCGGCTGACACCCGTGCGATCAGGGTTGACTTGCCGACATTGGGAAACCCGATGAGCGCCACGTCGGCCTGGAGTTTGAGTTCGAGGTTGTACCACTTCTCCTCGCCCACCTCGCCCTGCTCGGCGAAGGCCGGGGCGCGGCGACGGTTGGACAGGAAGCGCGCGTTGCCCGCTCCCCCAGTGCCGCCCTCGGCTGCCAGCCAACGCTCGCCCGGCGTGGCCAGGTCGATCAGGACGTTCCCCTCGCGATCGCTCACCACGGTGCCAACGGGAACCTTCACCACGACGTCCTTGCCCCGCGAGCCGTGCTGGCGCTTGGAGGTGCCGTGCTGACCATCGGTGGCGCGATGATAGGGGTGGTCGCGAAAGCCCAGCAGGGAGGCCTGATTAGGGTCGGCGACCAGCCAGACGTCACCGCCGCCGCCGCCATCGCCGCCGTCGGGTCCTCCCTTGGCCACGTGGGCCTCGCGGCGAAAACTCACGCAGCCCGCCCCTCCGTCACCGGCCTTGGCGTGAAGTTGGGCCGAATCGACGAAGGAGGACACGACGCCATCCTACGGGGCGCTCCTCGCTTCCAGAAGAGACGTCCCCGTCTCGCCTGGCCCTCGCACGAGGTCGTGACGCCACGTCGCCTTCCGCCATGGAGCAACGCGTAACGCTGATCACGATAGGAGTCGCCGATCTCGCGCGGTCGCGCGCCTTCTACGAACACCTCGGCTGGCGGGGCCAGGAAGTGGACGAGACGGTCTTCTTCCAGGCCGGCGCACTGGCCCTCGTGCTCTGGGGCCGTGACAAGCTGGCGGCCGACGTCGGGGTGACCAACGGCGCATGCGACTTCTCGGGCATCGCGCTCGCGCACAACGTTCGCCCACGCGACGAGGTCGAGGAGATCATCAATCTCGCCCGCGAGGCGGGCGGCTTCGTCACCAGCGAACCCGCGATGACTTTCTACGGCGGCTACGCCGGGTACTTTCGCGACTCCGACGGAAATCCGTGGGAGATCGCCCACAACCCGGGTTTCGCCCTCCGCGCCGACGGCTCGCTGGTGCTTCCCGACTTCAACGCGGGACCGAATCGCACCTGATTCAGGCGCCGGCGACCAGCTCGCCGACGGCCTGCTCGAACATCACCTGGTGGGCGTCGACGTGCTCGCGCGTGGTCGCCGGGCACATGAGGGCCATATTGTGAAACGGCGTGATGAGGATCCCGCGGTTCACTCCGTAGAGGTGGAGGTAGTCCTCGAGCAGGGCGTCGGCGCTGCGCATCGACGCGCCGCCGCTGGTGGGCGCCGGTTTGGCGAAACGGTACTCGCAGCGTGCACCGAGCTGGCTGATTGACCAGTCGAGGTCGTGCTCGTCGATGACCGAGTGAACACCCTGGGCGAAGGCGCTCGCAAGCATCTCCATCGGGCCGAAGACGTCGTCGGTGAGGACCTGGCCCAGCACCGCTCGCATCGCGGCGAGGCTCAGCGGATTGCCCGCCAGTGTCCCGCCCACCCCGCCGACGTCCACGATGTCCGCGCCGTTTGCCACGGCGGCGTGCACGCGCGCCGCGAGGTCGCCGCTGAGCCCGTAGGCACCACAGGGCACGCCCCCGCCCAGGGACTTGCCGATGGTCAGAGCGTCTGGGCGCAGGTTGAAGCGCCGCGTGGCCCCACCGGGACCAGCCGAGAAGGTGTGGGTCTCGTCGATGATGAGAAGGGTCCCCGTCTCGTCACAGGCCGCGCGCACACCCTCCAAGAAGCCCGGCTCGGGCAACACAATGCCGATGTTGGTCAGGGCCGGCTCGGTGAGGACGGCCGCCACGTCGCCGTGGGCGAGCTCGCGGCGCAGCCCCTCTAAGTCGTTGAACTCAACAACCCGCGTGGTCGTCGCCGGGTCCACGGCCGCGCCCACGTTGCCGGGGCGCGACACCGCGCGCCCGTTCTCGGCCACGACGAACGTCTCGTCGACGGTGCCGTGGTAGGAGTAGGAAAAGACCAGGATCTTGGCTCGACCGGTCACCAGGCGCACCAGTCGCAGCAGCCAGCGATTGGCGTCGGTCGCCGAGAGCGTGAAGGACCACTGGGCGAGCCCGAAACGCCGCGAGAGTTCGGCGGCCACCCACTCGGCGTCCTCGCTGGGCAGCATGGTCGTCACCCCGCCGCGCGCGCCGATGCGCTCGTTGACGGCGGCTACCAGGGCCGCGGGCGAATGCCCGGCCATCGCTCCGGTGTCGCCCAGGGCAAAGTCAATCAGCTCATGGCCGTCGAGGTCGGTGACGATCGCCCCGTGAGCGCTATCAAATCCCAGGGGAAACCCCCCGGCCCACTTGTTCATCCAGGTCATGGGAACGCGGCCGAAGAGGTGATTCGACCGCTCGAAGAGGGCGCGCGACCGGGGGTGCTGGGCCTCGTAACGGGCGGCCTCTCGGGCCACCAGGACCTCCAAACGCTCTCGATCTATGGTCGTCATAGCCTCCATCGTAGAGAGTCACGGGCCCCCGTCCGAGGTGCCTGGCCGCAAAAGACCACTATGGTCAGGACTTTTACGGGAAAATAATCACTCCGTGATGTGAAATTTACCGAGAAATCCCCATTTTCAGCCACTTTTGCGATAAAGATGGCCTTGGTGTCCGGAAAACTCCCGGGCCGTTTTGACCAAGAGTAAGGAGTCGACCGGTGAACAAGGCCGAGTTGGTAGATGCAATAGTGGCCGAGAGCGGCGCGACCAAGAACACGGTGGCGGAGGTCCTCAAGGCTTTTGAAGACGTGGTCGTGTCCAACGTGTCCAAGGGCGAAAAGATCGTTCTGTCGGGCTTCTTGTCCTTTGAGCGCGTCGAGCGCAAGGCCCGCACCGCCCGCAACCCCCAGACGGGTGAGGCGATTCAGGTGAAGGCGTCGCGCGCGCCCAAGGTCTCGGTGGGTTCAACCTTCAAGAAGGCCGTCAAGGGCTAGTTCTTTCAACAAAAAAACCCCCGGGCGCGAGCCCGGGGGTTTTTTGTTGCGCGAAGCGTAGTTAGTCGGTGACGACGTCCACCAGGCGGCGTCCGGCACGGTAGCCAAACTTCACCTTGCCCTCGGCAAGGGAGAATAACGTGTCGTCCTTGCCCAGGCCGACGTTGCGGCCCGGGTGAAAGCGCGTGCCACGCTGGCGCACGATGATGGAGCCGGCCTTCACCGCGGTGCCATCAAAGGTCTTCACGCCGAGGCGCTGCGCGTTGGAATCGCGGCCGTTACGGGTTGAACCGCCACCCTTGGTCTTTGACATGGACTCCCCTAGCCCTTGGGCGAGATCGACGTGATCTCGACGGTCGAATAGTGCTGGCGGTGGCCCCAGCGCTTGCGCTGGTTGGCCTTGGCCTTGTAGGTCAGGGCCCGGATCTTGGGGCCCTTTTCCTCGCCGATAATGGTGGCGCTGACCACCGCGCCCTTGAGGGCGGGTCCGGCGACGACCTCGTCGCCGTCGACAAGCAGGACGGGTTCAAACTGGATGGCAGAGCCCACCGCTTCGGAGCGCAGATCCACGCGGACCACCTGGCCCTCGCTGACGCGCTCTTGCGATGTTCCTACTCGGATAACGGCGTACATAGGGTCTCCATACTAGCAAATTGAGGTGGGCGGGCTTACAACCCGGTCGCGACAACGAAGCCCCGACCGTCACAGACGCTACAGACGGTCGACACCGACTCAAGTAGGCCCTCATTGACCCGCTTGCGGGTCATCTCGACCAACCCCAGCTCGGAGATGTCAAAGACCTGGGTGCGGGTCTTGTCGCGGCTCAGCGCCTGGCGCAGGGCCGAGGCCACCGCCTCGCGGTTCGCCTTGGACTCCATGTCGATGAAGTCGATAACGATGATGCCCCCGATGTCGCGCAGGCGCAGCTGGCGGGCCACCTCCTCAGCGGCCTCGAGGTTGTTGCGAAAGACCGTCTCTTCGAGATTCGTGGTGCCGACGTTCTTGCCCGTGTTCACGTCGACCACGGTCAGAGCCTCGGTACGCTCGATGATGAGAGAGCCGCCCGAGGGTAGGAAGACCTTGCGATCCAGGGCCCGGTGGAGCTGCTCGTGGACGAAGTAGCGCTCAAAGAGCGGCAGGTCCTGGTTGGCGGGGTCGTAGTACTCGATGCGATCGGCCAGCTCGGGGTTCACGGCGAGGACGTACTCGCGAACCTTGTCATAGAGGTCGCGGTCGTCGATGATGACGCCGCGGTAGTCCTCGTTGAGCTCCTCGCGCAGCACGCGCACCGCCAGGTCGAGGTCCCGATAGATCAGCCGGGGCTGGCTCGATCGTGCGACCTCGGCCTCAATGGCAGCCCACTTCTCGGCCAGGGAGGCGACGTCGCGCGCGAGATCCTCGGCGACGACGCCCTCGGCCGCGGTGCGAATGATGATGCCGTGGCGTTCAGGCTTGACGTCGTCGATGATCTTGCGCAGACGTCGGCGCTCGCCGTCGGGCAGGCGCTTGGAAATGCCGATCGTCGAGGAGTTGGGCACCAACACGGCGAAGCGACCCGGCAGGGACACCTCCTGGGTCAGTCGCGCCCCCTTGGCGCCGATGGCGTTCTTCGTGACCTGGCAGATGATCGTCTGGCCCGCACGAATCATCTCCTCGATGCGCCGGTTGCTCGGCGCGGGGCCGTCGACGTCGTCGGTGTCAAAGGAGACGTCACCACGGTAGAGCACGGCGTTCTTCGGGATACCGATGTCTACGAAAGCCAGTTCCATACCCGGCAGGACGTTCTGGATCCGGCCAACGTAGATGTTCCCGTCGATCTGGTTGGTCTCATCGGCCGCCTTGGCGACCGTGTACTCGACCATCGTGCGGCCCTCGAGGGTCGCGATGTGCGTCGCCCCCTCGGTGGAGTGCACGCACATGAGGTAGCGGCCCTGGGCTCGAGTCCGGCGCTCGCCTCCGCGGCGGCGTCGGGCGCGGCCGCGACCAACGGCCTCACCGGCCTCGGGGGCCGACGCCTCAACGGGTGCTTCCATCGGACGTCCGTCGGAGCGCGAAGCGTTCGATCGTGACTGGCCACTGCGGCCGCGGCCACCGCGACGGCGGCGTTGGCCGCTCGAGGGGGCCGCCGAGGACCCCGACGAACCAGCGCCATTACTTGACGCGCTGGGTGCCGGCCGAGTGTCGCCAATTTGTGGTGCGGGTCGGGTGTCGCCGATACGGGGCTTAGACGGTGATGAAGAGGGGGACGGGGTGGTGGTGTCGTCGCTCACGACGGGAACTCCTTGCGGTCAATGACGCGTGGACGCTCCCGGCGCGCACGCGATGCGGGGGGTCGCGACGGAGGTCGCAACCATCGATGGTGTCGTGGGGAACGAGCGACCGCACCACGGCGAGAATCCAACCCACGGATAGTCGATGGACCAACCCTTGGTGTCTCACGATGCTCTCAGTCTGGGACCGGGGTGCGTGTGCACGCCAGGTCCGCGGCGTTCTAACGCGCCCCGGCACTCTGCTCGGTGGCGCCCCACGTCCCAAGGATACTCGCCGCGGCCTCAGCCCCGTGACGTTGTGCTCGTTGAGGGCCTGGTCGTGGCCGACGTAGTCGTGGTTGTCGAGACCGCGGGCAGCCCGAGGTGGGCGCGGGTCGTAAGCGGTGCCAGCGGATGGGCGTGAAGGTAGTTAAAGGCCTCGGCGACGACCGGGGCAGCCGCCTCGGAGCCGTAGCCACCCTCGGCGATCACGCAGACTACGACGTAGCGGGGATGGTTGGTGGGCCCGAAACCCACGAACCACGAGTTCGGCGCGAGCCCTGGGGCGTTGCTCGCCGTACCGGTCTTGCCTGCCAGGGGGAAGCTGGCCAGCGAGAAGTGCAGGATCGAGTGGAACGTGTAGTAGGCGGTTCCACGCGGATTGGCGATGACACCCGTAAGGCCCTGAAGGATCGGGTCGCGCACACTCGGAGGAAGGTTGACGTGTCCCAAGACGCGCGGAAGGTACCGCTCGATCACCTTGCCGGTGGGGCTGACGACCGCCGCGGCGACCTCGGGTGCGTAGCGCGTGCCCCCGTTGGCGAAGGTCGCGTAAGCCTGAGCCATCTCGATCGGGGTGACCGCGGTCGTGCCTTGGCCGAAGGCCATCTCGATGTTGTCACCGGTGTACCAGCTCACGTTGGGGAACGCTTTGGGCGCGGCCGCGTGCAGCTGCTGGCGCACCAAGGGAGAGTCAACACGACCCTGGACCTCGTTGGGCAGGTCGATGTTGGTGTACTGGCCGAGTCCGTACTTGGCAGCGACGTTCTGGATCGGCGTCTGGCCGTAGCGCTGCTGCTGAGACCAGAAGAGGTATCCCAAGTTGTAGAAGTAGTAGTCCGAGGAGACCGTGATCGCCGTGGGCAGGGTGATGAGTCCGGCGCCGGAGTATTGGTCGTCGTGGAAGAGGCACCCGTGCGCGCCCTGGAGACAGCCCGGCACCTTGAAGACGCCCGTGTCGTCGACGACCTTGTTCGCCGGGAAGATTCCCGTCTGGAGCTGCGCGGTGGCTGTGACCATCTTGAACGTACTTCCGGGCGTGTAGAGACCCTGGATCGCGTAGTTGTTGAAGGCCCCCTCGTTGAGAAGTTGGTGGAACGTCGTCTCCGAGAGGCCGTTGACGAAGGAGCTGAGGTTGTAGCTCGGATAGCTCGACATGGCTAGCACTGCGCCGGTGTTGGGATCGAGCACCACGGCAGCGCCATTGGGCGCCTTGGGATGGACGTGGCTGACGGGGTCGATCGAGTGGCGCACGGTGATGATGTCGGCGGCCAGATACGAGTCAAGCGCCTTCTGGAGGCCCTCGTCGATGTTGAGCACGACCGAGTTGCCGCTCACGGGCGGCTTGGTCACGACCGAGCCCAGAATGTTGCCGAAGGCATCCACGGTCAGGGTCCTCGTGCCGTCCACGCCGCGCAGGTAGCGCTCGTAGTACGACTCGATGCCGGTCTTTCCGATCTGAGAGTTCGTCTGATAGCCCTCGTTCGGGTGAGCCGCGATCTCGGCACCGGTGATCGGCCCGACGTAGCCAAGCACCTCAGCCGCCGTGAGGCCGCCCAGGGGGTAAGAGCGCGTCGAGACGTTCGAGACCGACACGCCCGGAAACTCGCTCGGATGCGTCTTGATGAACTCGACGACGCGCGCCGGGGCGTTGGTCAGAATCGGCGCGGGCTGGTACGGGTCGTACTGCAAATTGTTCAGTGCGGCGTTGATCTTGGTGATGCTCACCCCGGTCAACTCCGACAGAGCGCCCTTGATCGAGGGGTCGAGCGCAGCCTCGGCGCGCGAGAGCTGAACCTCGGTCGTGATGACGTTGGTCACCAGCGGATGTCCCGAGCGGTCCAGTATCAGGCCCCGGGGCGCAGGAATGGTGCTGACGCGCAGCGAGTTGGCGTCAACGTTGGCCACGCTCTGGGAGTAGTTGACGATCTGCAGGTTGAAGAGCCGGTAAATCAAGACCAACAAGAGCACGAAGAAAAAGATGCCGATGACCATCCAGCGACGCTCGGGCCGCGAGCCGATCTCCTCGGGCGAAGCCACCAGATCGCGGATGCCGACGGCCCGCGGCTCGTTGATTGATCGGCCCCGTCCCCGGAAGGGGTTGAGCGTGACCCACGGCCGCCAGAGTCGTGAAAAGAGCGAGCCCGTCGGCCGTTCGCGCCAGGACTTCTTCATCGGCGCATCGCGGGAGAGAGCCGCGTGACCGTGCGCCCCAGGCGCGCGAGGGGCCGGGCGAAGACGGCGAAGGCGATCGCGTTGACCCACATCGCGTCGAGCACGCTGCCGCGCCAGAGCGAGAAGTTCAAGACGACCGCGCCCAGGATCACGTAGAGCGCCGGCGCGAGCAGCCCGACGATCGCGCCAAGGATCGGCGTGACCCACCAGGCGGCCGACTCGAGGTCACCAACCCCCTCTCGGCCGAGGCGAGCGGCGACCCACGCGACGAGTCCTCCCACGACGGCGGTCAGCCCGAAGGGCGTGATCGCGTGAGCGTCCACGCACAGTCCTCCCACGCCCGCGACAATGATGCCGAGAGCGGTCGAGCCGGACAGGCCCACCGCCAGCGGCCAGAGCCACACCGCCATGACCACCACGCCGGCCACGCGCAGGTTCGTCAGCACCGCGAGTTGCACGCCCACGATGAACAGGGTCACGACGACTGCCGGCACCAACGCGCGACTCATGTCGAGGGCTCCCAGAGCACCACGTCGACGTAGAAGAGGTTGGTCAAATCAGCCGTCGGCGCGACGCCGACGTCGTAGGTGGTCGCGCCGGGCGTCAGATTCACGTGGGTTACCCGCGCCACCGGCAGACCCAACGGGTACAGCCCGCCACTGAGCCCGTCGGTAAAGAGGACCGTGCCGGGGCGGATCGACGAGGTGAGCGACACCGCGGACGCGCCCATTGCGTTGTTCAGTCCATGGCCACTGATCACGATCGACGTCGAGGAGTTCTTGTACGTCACGCCGATCTCTGAATTGGCGTCGGTGATGAGTCGCACCGTCGAGCCGTGGGGCGTCGTCGAGATGACGGTGCCCACGAGTCCCCCGTTGGCCACCACCGGCATTCCCGCGAGCACACCGTTGTCGCGTCCAACCGAGATGTCCACCGTCGCTGCGAAGCTCGTCGGCGCGAGCGTCGTCACCTGGGCGGCGACCACGGGCAGGGATCCCACGAACGGCACGTGGAGCTGGGTCGTCAACTGCTGGAGCTGACGCTGCATCGCCCAGGTCTGGTTGAGTGCCGTCTGCGCCTTGCCGAGTTCGTAGCGCAATCGCTGGTTCTGGGCCACAACGTCGGAGTAGTTGATCGCGCCCGCAAAGAGGTGACCGACGGGACGGGCAATTTCATTGACCGTCCAGCTAAACGGCGAGACCACGAGGTTGATGG
>JAJYGN010000093.1 GCA_021790675.1 Actinomycetes bacterium | reverse complement strand
GCGAACACGCTCGCCGCGCCGATGGCAATTCTCCGTCTCATACTCTTCATGGGTACTCTCCTTCTTCACGCGTCACGGTGGTCGTGACACGCAACCAGGTTGCCGGTGTCGCCCTGTGAAACCCATGAGAGGCTCCGAGTGCTCTCTCAGGACGCTCCTACACTGACGAATGTGGCACCTCGGCGACAACGGCTCGAGTATCGCGGCCCGGTCAACGTGACGCGGTGCCGGGCATGAGACTGCTCCTCGTCGACGACGAACGCCGACTCGCCGACAGTTTGAAGCGCGGGCTTACTGCCGACGGCTTCAACGTCGACCTCGCCGATGACGGGATCTCGGGACTATGGCTGGCGAAGAACAACACCTACGACGTCATCGTGCTGGACCTGATGTTGCCCGGCAAGAACGGATTCCAGGTGTGCGCAGATCTGCGCGCGGCAAGTGTCTGGACGCCCGTGCTCGTACTCACCGCCAAGACCGGTGAGTACGACGAAATCGAATCGCTCGACATCGGTGCAGACGACTTCTTGAGCAAACCCTTCTCCTACGAGGTGCTCCTCGCCCACCTGCGGGCACTTCTACGGCGTGGAACGCGCGAGCGACCCGTTCAGTTGCGAGCGGGCGACCTCGTGATTGATCCGGCTGCGCACACCTGCCATCGAGGCTCGACACTGATTGAACTCACTCCGCGCGAGTTCGGGCTCTTGGAGTATCTCCTTCGCTACCACGATGAGATCCTCACCAAGGTCCAGATCCTTGATCACGTGTGGGGCAGCGAGTACGAGGGCGAATCCAACGTGGTCGAGGTGTACATCAGCTACCTACGCCGCAAGATCGACCGACCATTCTCAATGAACTCCATCCGAACCGTGCCGGGGGTCGGATATCGCCTGGTCAGTCGGGGCTAGCGATGGCCCGCGCACGCGAGCCTCGACGGCGTCGAGGATCGATCCGCGCTCGCACGACCATCGTCTCGATGATCGTCACCGCCGTCTTCAGCGTGGTGGGCGGCGGCGCGCTGTTACTTCAGCTCTCGTCGTCACTGACTCGCTCGGTCGACACCTCACTGACCGTGCAGTGCCGGGCCCTCTCCGCCTCACTCGGCGCGGGCCAGTCTCTCAATCCCGTACCGGCCTCCGTCGGCGAAGCTGCGTTCTTTCAGGTGGTGGGCACGAAGGGACGAGTACTCTTCTCGAGTCCCAGCGTCGAGGGGCAGGACCCTCTGGTCAAGGTCACGCCCAGAGGAACGTCGACCACGTTCATCACGATGTCCACTGCCCCCATCGGCACGCAGGACCGCTATCGAGTCTGCGCACAGCGCGCGTCGTATCACGGCTCGCCGGTTGTCGTCGTGGTGGGCCAGTCACTTCGATCATCGGACCAGTCCCTCCACGACGTCCGCGGCCTTCTGCTGCTCGCAGGACCTTTGCTGTTGGCCCTCGTGGGCTCGCTGACCTGGCTGCTCGTGGGCCGCGCCCTGGCGCCGGTTGAATCCATTCGATCCAAGGTCGCCGAACTCTCGCTGCAGAACTTGGGCGAGCGGATCCCCGAGCCGGACTCCGGCGACGAGATCGCGCGACTGGCCTCGACGATGAACGACATGCTCGAGCGACTCAACCGCTCCCATCGCCTTCAACAGGCCTTCGTGTCCGACGCCTCCCACGAGCTGAAGAGCCCGCTCGCCGCGGCGTACACCGAAGTGGAGGTGAGCCTCGCTCACCCCGACGTGACCGACTGGACGCGATCGGCGCGGGACCTCCTCGGAGACCTCGAGCGCATGAGACGAATCATCGACGACCTCCTCGTTCTGGCCCAGCACGACGAGGGATCGCGATCGCGCGAGCGCGAGGTCGTCGACATCGCGGCGATCACTCAGTCAGAGTGCGACGACGCGTCGCGTTGGTCACCTGTGCCCATCGAGTGTCACGCCGCCTCGCCGCTTCACGTTGAGGCCAACGCGAGTGACCTGTCGCGGGCGATCAGGAACGTCGTGGAAAATGCGGTGCGCCACGCCACCAGCCAGGTGGTCGTGAACGTGCTCTCGCACGCGGACGAGGTGGACGTGAACGTGTTCGATGACGGCCCGGGCATTGCAGAGACGGATCGCGAACGAATCTTTGATCGCTTCACGCGTCTCGACGAGGCGCGCTCGCGCGAGGCGGGCGGCAGCGGACTGGGCCTAGCGATCGCGCGAGCCGTCATGGAACGACATGGCGGATCGGTCTGGCTCGAATCCACGTCACCGAGAACCCAGTTCGTGCTGCGTCTTCCGCTCGCTCCTTTCACACCGACAGTCTCGTCATCCGAAGACTCCCGCTGAGTGCCGGCAGACGCCGGCGCTCGCCTGAACCATGTCGGAAGTCGTCGTGTTGTCAGATTCCGATCAGCCGTGTTACGCGTGCGGCGAGCTCGGCGTCGCTGGTGACGTCATAGCTGCGATCCACGCTCGCGGCCAGGTGGGCCGCGGCGGCCGGACCGGCGAGGACGGACTCGAGCAGTATCCCGAAGCGCTCGAGGTGGCCGCGCGCGTGCCAGGTCGCGTACTCGAGGTCGTCGACACAGCGCTCGAGATCGGCCAACACCACGGTGATTGCCTCGAGCGCGGGGTGCGCGTCGTCGAGACGGATGTCAACGTAGTCGCGCATCGCCCCGATCAAGTCCAGGCGGCGCATGTCGTTGACAATCTGGGCGACGAGCACGTTGTGCGTGCCCTCCCATGACTCGTAGACGATCGCGTCGCGATAGAGGCGCGGCAGGACGCTGAACTCCTCGATGGTGCCGTTGCCCCCGAGAACCTCGATACCCGCACGCACCACCCGCGTCGCCTGCTGGGAGATGACGAGCTTGGCGGCGTTGACGAGGAAGCGGTGTACTCGGACGTCGGACTCGCTCGCCACCCCGGCGTCGATGTCGTCCTCGAGGTCGGTCAGGGCCAGCACCAGGGCGAGGGCCCCCGATGACGCCGCGGCCATGTCGGCGAGCGTGAGGCGCAGTGTCGCGAACTCCTCAATGGCGACGCCAAAAGCGTGACGATGGCGCGCGAAGTTGCGCGCCTCGAGGTAGGCGCGGCGCATGATGCCGGCGCTGCCGACCGCCGTCATCCACCGGCTGGTGTTAAGCACGATCCCCACCGCCGTGCGAAAGCCCTCCTCGAGCGGCCCGATCGGCCAGGCGAGGGCGCCGTCGAAGTCAATCTCGCCCGAGGCGAGGCCGCGCGTGCCGAGCTTGTCCTTCAGGCGTCGAACGTGAAAGCCGTTCGGCGTGCCGTCGATCCGGCGCGGCACCACGAAGCTGGCGAGCCCACGCGTGCCAGCGGGCGCGCCCTCGAGACGAGCGGTGACGAAGAACTGGTCGGCGTCGGCGACCGAGCAGAACCACTTCTCTCCGCTCAAGAGGTAGGTGCCGTCGCCCAGGGCGCTCGCCACGCACGCGTTCGCTCCCACGTCGCTGCCGCCTTGGACCTCGGTGAGGAACTGCGCGCCGCGATCCGCCGCCGTGTAATCGCTTGTGACGAGGGGCCCGAGGAAACGCTCGCGCACTGCGGCGTCCGCACGGCGCCGCAGTGCGCGCGCCAGTCCGATCGAGCAGGTCACCGGACAGGCGTGACCCGCCTCACCCTCGCTCGAAAGAAGATAGAGCAGGGTCATCTGCTCGAAGGCCGTCCCGGGCGTCGCCGAGAGCGCCATCACGCCGCTGGCCCACACCGCGGCGCCGGCCGCGTGATAGCTCGGATCGAAGCTCACCTCTTCGACTCGATGACCCAACGCGTCGTAGGTGGCCAGCTCGGGCAGATGGTCGCGCTGCTCGTAGCGCGCCGCGTTCGGCGCGACGACGCCGACGACCTCGGCCGCAAAGGCCGACGCGCGCCGCTCGAGCTCGATCAGGCGCTCGGCGCGCACGTAGCGCGCGAGGCCCGCGCGTAGATCCTCATCAGCCTCGAAGGGGTTCGCGGGGTAGTCCTCGCGCCACGCGGACAGGTCCTCGCGGGCGGCATCGTAGGTCACGGGACCAGTATCGTCGCGACCGCTCACTTGCGCCAATTAGAGACGGGCCTCGAAATCTGCCAGACGTGCGAGGAAGCGCTCGGGCTCGGCGAGGTGGGGGTAGTGACCCGCGCCCGCCCAGCGTTCCACGACCGCTTGGGGAACCAGCGCACTCAGCCAGGACTCGTAGTTCTCACCGGGGTCCGTGCCGTGCAGCGACAGGTACGGCGCGTGAATCGCTCCGGCCAGGTTGGTCACCATCGCGGCGAGCTCGTCCTCGCCGAGCTCGAACACGCTGGCCCAGATGTCCAGGACTACTTCCTGGTCGTAGCGACGCAGTGCGCGTAGCCGCGCCCACTCCTCGTCGGAGAGCGGCCCGCGCATCGCGTCGAAGATCATGTCCATGGTGGCGGCGAAGGTGGCGGCATCGGCGCGCAGCAGCGGCTCGAGCGCGCGCAGTGACGCCTGGAACGACGTGAGGTCCATCGTCTGATCCAGGTTCACCACCCCGCGCACTCTCATGAGCGCCGCGGCCACCGAGACGACGGAACCCCCGAGGGAGTGCCCCACGAGAACGACGTCGGATACACCCGCCGCGGCGAGCGTCTCTTGGACGTCGAGGGCCAGACGCAGAACGTCGTAGGGCCCCTCGCGTGTGGACTCGCCGTGCCCGCGCAGGTCCAGTGCGAGAACGTCGTGGTTCTCGGCCAGCGAGCCGATCAGGGGATCGAAGGAGTGGTGCGACTCGGTGATGCCGTGCACCAGGACGAGAGCCGGGCCGGCCCCACGGCGTTCAACGTTGATCATCTGACGTGTCTAGCACCGACACCTCGCGCGCGTAGACATCAGGGCGCGCCAGGTCGAGCACTGCGATCTGGCCGCGCCGGCGCGCGACGTCGGCGAGGTCGAGGTCAGCCACGAGCACGGCCTCGCCCTCGGCCGGCCCCTCGGCGAGGACCTGGCCCCAGGGGTCGACGATGAGAGAGTGGCCGTAGGTGGGAAAGGAGCCGTGGGAACCGGCCTGGGCGGCCGCCACCACGAACGCGTGGTTCTCAATGGCGCGTGCGCGCACCAGCACGTGCCAGTGCACGCGCCCGGTCGCCGCGGAGAAGGCCGCCGGAATCGCCAGGACCTGCGCGCCCGCACCCGCCAGGCGCCGGTAGAGCTCGGGAAAGCGCACGTCGAAGCAGACCGAGAGGCCCACGCGCGCCTCGCCCAGAGTGGCGACAACCATCTCTGCGCCGGCCTCGATGGCGTCGGACTCGCGCGAGGCGACCTCGCCGGTCACCGCCACGTCGAAGAGGTGGGCCTTGCGATAGGTGGCGACCACCTCGCCGCTCGGAGCGATCACCACGCTGGCGTTGTGGACCTTGCCCCCGGAGGCAACCTCGGGGATCGAGCCCAGGTGGATCGTGGCGCGAGCGGCCCGCGCGAGGGCGCCGAAGTGGCGCGTCGTCGCGCCGGGCACGGTCTCGGCCGCCGCGGCGAGCCCGCTCGGCGGGCCGAGGTACGTCGTGTACTCGGGGGTCTGAACGTAGGTGGCCCCGGCCTCGAGGGCCCGGGTCACCAGCGACGTCGCGGCCTCGACGTTGGAAGCCACGTCGCAGCCCGAGTCCATCTGCAGCGCCGCGACGCGCACGCCTAGTTCGTTTCCCGACCCGCGCGCACGGTCTCGGCGACGGCCGCGGCCACGGCGGTGACCACGTGGGGGTTAAAGACCGTCGGCACGATGTAGTCCGCGGAAAGCTCCTCGGGCTTGACCGCGTCGGCGATCGCCCGGCCGGCCGCGATCTCGACCTCCTCGGAAATGCGTGTCGCACCGGCGTCGAGCAGGCCGCGGAAGATCCCCGGAAAGGCCAGCACGTTGTTGATCTGGTTGGGCTCGTCGCTGCGCCCGGTCGCGACGATCGCCGCGTGGCGGCGCGCGATGACCGGGTCGATCTCCGGGTCCGGATTGGCCAGGGCGAAGACGATCGACTTCTCGGCCATGGACATGACCTGGGCCTCGGTGACGAGGTCGGGCCCGGAGACGCCAATCAGCACGTCGGCGCCGGCCAGGGCCGCACTGAGGTCCCCGGTGCGCCGTGCGCGATTCGTGTGGCTCGCGAGCCACTGGCGGTCCACGTCCAAGCGCTCGTCGTCAGGATCCAAGATGCCGTGGCGATTCACACCGATGATATCGCCCACTCCCTCGGCGAGGAGGAGCTTCGAGATCGCCACCCCGGCCGCGCCGACGCCCAAGACCACGACGGTCACGTCGGACATCTTCTTTCCCACCACGCGCAAAGCGTTCACGAGCGCCGCGTAGACGACGGTCGCG
Organism: Actinomycetes bacterium; assembly: GCA_021790675.1. Lineage (GTDB taxonomy): Bacteria > Actinomycetota > Acidimicrobiia > Acidimicrobiales > RAAP-2 > RAAP-2. The sequence continues at coordinate 6,580 of JAJYGN010000093.1, read as the reverse complement.
GTGCCGTGCTGGTCATCGTGAAAGACCGGAATGTCGAGCAGCTCGCGCAAGCGCGCCTCGATCTCAAAGCAGCGCGGCGCGGCGATGTCCTCAAGGTTGATGCCGCCGTAGACCGGGGCGATGCACTGAACGATGCGCACGATCTCGTCGACGTCCTGGGTCGCCAGGCACACCGGCCAGGCGTCGATGCCGGCGAAGCGCTTGAAGAGCAGGGCCTTGCCCTCCATGACCGGCAGGGCCGCCTCGGGCCCGATGTTGCCCAGTCCCAGCACCGCCGAGCCGTCGGTCACCACGGCCACGGTGTTGCGCTTGATCGTGAGGTTGCGCGCGCTCGACGGATCCTTCGCGATCGCGCTCGAGATGCGCGCGACCCCGGGGGTGTAGGCCATCGAGAGGTCATCGCGCGTCTTCAGTGCCACCTTGGGCTCGACCGAGATCGTCCCGCCCAGGTGCAGCAGGAACGTGCGGTCGCTCACCGCCGAGACGTGTGCGCCGGCCAGGGCCTCGACCGCCGCGCGCAGCTTGTCGGCGTGCTCGTCGTCGCTCGCGTTGCAGGTGATGTCGACGATCATGTGCCCGCCGATGGGCTCGACCACGTCGAGGGCGGTCACCAGGCCCCCGGCGTCGGCCACGGCCGACGACGCGGCCGCGATGTCGCTCGCGCTGTCGAGCGCGACGCGCATGGTCACCGAATACGACGCACTGGGGGCACTCATCTGTTCTCCTTGGGGACGTGTCGGTCGCGACGTGGCGACCCACGTCGATGCTACCGAGGTCTCCGCGGGCCTTCGTGCGCTCGACGGGGGCCGAACGTCACTCGGTTTGTGACCAATTCCCCTGATCGCTAGTGGCGGGTACCCCGTAGCCTCGTCCGAGGGGCCCCACGCCGAAACCGAGGACACCATGGTCGACGCCGAACTGAGAGTGGACGCGCAGCGCCCCGCCCTCGCGCACATCGCCCACGTCCTCGACGCCACGACGATCGGCTTCATCCGCTTCGACGAGGCCGGCGTGATCCTCGACTGCAACCAGACGGTGGCCTCGATGGCGGGCCTCGCGGTCAGCGAGCTCCTCGGGCGCAACTTCGACGACGGGGCCTGGCGCACGGTGCATCACGACGGCTCGCTCTTTCCTTTCAGCGACCTCCTCGACGCGAAGGGACGCTCCTGGGCGACCGCGCGCGCCGAGGTCATCATGGGTCTCGACACCGGCGTCGGCGCGCGGCGCTGGCTCTCGGTCGCGATCTTCCCGGTCACCGAGGCGGAACGCCACGACGTCATCGCGACGTTCGCCGACGTCACCGACAAGTTGCTGCGCGAGCGGCTCCTCGAGATCGTGAGCGAGGTGAACCGCTTCGCCATGGAGTCCACCGACGAGCACGAGGCCCTCCAGCACCTCTGCGACGTCCTCGTGGCGCCCGGCCGGCACGCCCTGGCCTGGATCGGCACCGCCGGCGAGGGGGGCTGCGGCGTCGACATCGTGGCCGCGGCGGGGGCCACCGCCTATCTCCACGAGGGCGGCCTCGCCGACTGCGCGAGCGAGGGGTGGAGCCCGATCGCCATGACCCTGCGCACCGGTGGCGCCCAGGTCATCCACGACGTCCAACGCGAGAACCTCTTCACCCGGTGGCGAGAGCGGGCCCGACGCTTCGGCTTCGAGTCCGTCGCCACGATCCCCTTCTCGCCGGGCGGGCGGCGCGCCGTGCTCGCGATCTTCGATCGCCACGTCTTCGCCTTCGACGACCACACATCCTCGATGCTCGAAGTCATCGCCCGCGAGGTCGAGTTCTCGATCGAGCACATGCGCTCGATCGCCCACCTCGCGGCCTCCCTCGACGGCACGCTCGCCGCGCTGTCGAGCATCACGGAGATCCGCGACCCCTACACCGCGGGACATCAGAACCGCGTGGGCGACCTCGGGGCAGCGATCTGTGACGCCCTCGGCCTCGACGGCGCGATGACCCGCCTGATCCGCCAGGCCGGCGAGGTCCACGACGTGGGCAAGACGGTCATCCCCATCGAGATCCTGACCCGGCCGGGCGTACTCAGCGCGCTCGAGATCGAGATGGTCAAGACCCACTGCGTGCGCGGCGCCGAGATCCTCACCCAGGCCTGCCTGCCGTGGCCGCTGGCCGAGGTGGCGCACGCCCACCACGAGCGCCTGGACGGCTCGGGCTATCCGCGCGCCCTGGTGGGCGAGGAGATCATCCTGCCCGCGCGCATCATCGCCGTGGCCGACGTGGTCGAGGCCATGGTGCACCGTCGCCCCTACCGCGAGGGACTCGGCCTCGAGGCCGCCCTCGGCGCGGTGCGCGGCGGGGCCGGCACCAGGTTCGACCCCGACGTGGTCGAGGCGTGCCTTCGCGTCTTCGACCGCGGATTCCGCTTCGACGCGCCCTAGAGGACCTCGACCCGGTCGCGCCCGCGGCTCTTGGCGAGATAGAGCGCTTGGTCGGCGCGCTCGATCAGGTCCTCGTGGCTCTCGCCGGGCGCGCGAATCGCGACGCCGACGCTGACGCTGATGGCGAAGCTCTCGAGCGGCACCGCGATGCGCGCGCGGATCCGCTCGGCCGCCTGACGCGCCATGGCGAGGTCCACGTGGGCGAGCAGGATCAAGAACTCCTCGCCGCCGTAGCGGTAGATGAGGTCGCTCGGTCGCACCGACTCGGTGATCGCGTGGGCGACGTGCTGGAGGACCCGGTCGCCCGCGAGGTGGCCGTAGGTGTCATTGATCGCCTTGAAGTGGTCGATGTCGACCATCACCGCCGCCATCTGGGCGACGCGCAGCTGCTCGTCGAAGGCGGCCATGCGCCGCGCCGAGTCGGCCAGCGAGGCCCGGTTGTGCAGGCCGGTCAGCGCGTCGAGCACCGCGCGCCGCCGCCAGATCGCGAGCTCGATGTCGGTCGAGCGGCGCAGGACCTCGCGCTCGAGGCCCACGCCGATCAGCCCGATGATCTCCTGGACGACGGCCAGGACCTCGTCGTCGAGGGCGACCGGCGCGTCGTAGACGAGCACCACGGCGCCCTCGACCTGGGAGGACTGGGAGGTGACGATGGGCAGGATCAGGCGGTTGCTGCGCGGCGCCGGCACGCCGGCCAGCACCGCCACGACGTCCTCGGGCGGCTCGTCACGGCGGCCGACGAAGCCGTCGCTCGCCTCGAAGTGCAACAACGCGTCGCGCGTGCCCGCCCACAGCTCGAGGGTCCTCGCGCCCGTCGAGCGCTGGGCGAGGGACTCGAGGAAGGCCACCACGTCGCTGAACTGCTGCTCGTGGACCAGGGCGTCGATCACGCGGTGGATGGTCTGATTCGCCCCCAGGAGAAAGCGGATCCGCGGGTCCGTGTCGGCCAGCGTGACCAGGCCGCACGCGAGGCGCTCGAGGCGCTCGGTAAGCGGCGCGACGAGCTCGCCGGGCACCATCTGTCCGTGATGGGGGGCGAGCAGGGTGGCGGGCAGCTGGCGCAGGCGAGCGAGCGCGTGGGTCAGCACGTCGCTGCCGGGGATGAAGTGCTGGTGGAAGGGGCGAATCGCGTCGTAGTAGTCAGGTGAGCGCGCCACCAGCTCGCCGTTCGGCGTCTGTCCGCCGAAGAGGCTCGAGGTGAAGAGCACGCCCGTCGACTCATCGAAGGTCGCGAAGGCGCCGGCCGCCGGCGCGTAGGGGATCGCCGCGAAGCGCAACGAGCGCTCCTCGAGTTCCAAGCGCCAGTCGTGGTCTTCGATTCGCCAGAAGGGCAGGCGCGTGCCCGTGTGGGCGAGCAGCATCTGGTCGTGCCAGTGGGTGACGAGCGCGGCCTCGGGGTGCAGACCCCGCTCCTCCAAACGAGCGAGGCCGCCCACCACGTCGGGATCGGTGTTCGAGCACACCACCCAGCGCACGTTCGCCAGTCCCACCACCTCGTCCACCTTCGCAATGACGGCGTCACTGGTCAGGGCCGAGCCCGGATCGATCAGGACCGACTGGTCGGCCTGCTCGATCAGGTACGTGTGGCTCTGCAGCGCGACACCCTCGAGCATCGTCGAGACCCAGTAGGTGCGCGGCGCGATCTCAACGGGGCCGGTCAGATCGGCGTGAGCGAGCGCCGCGATCTGCCCGGCGCCGTCGTTGAAGTCCCCCACCTCTACCGTTCTAATCCCTCACTACGACACGGGTCAGTCGCGCGTCGAGGCCACGGCCTCGCGCAGCTCGGCGATCATGGCGGCCACGTCGCTCGCCGGCACCGCCGGCGAGAAGAGGAAGCCCTGGCTGATCTCACAGCCGAAGCGGCGAAGTCGCCCCAGCTGGTCGCTGGTCTCGATCCCCTCGGCGAGGATCGGCAGGTGCAGCTTGGCTCCCAGGCCCACGATCGACTCGAGGAGCGCGTCGTTGTAGACGTTGTCGATCGCCGGGCGCGAGAACGCGTGGTCGATCTTCACGTAGCGCGGGTGCAGGCGCACGAGGTAGGACAGCGACGCGAATCCCGCCCCGAAGTTGTCGAGGGCGACGCCGACGCCGAGGCCGCTCAGCGCTTCGATCGTGGCGACCGCGGACACCACGTCGGAGAGGGCGTCGCGCTCGGAGACCTCGATGACCAGGCGCGCGGGGTCGAGACCCCCCTCGGCGAGCGCGGCCGCCACGAGGTCGACGAGTCCGGAGTCGCGGAACTGGTGCGCCGAGACGTTCACGCTGACGTAGGGAAGGACGCCACCGGCGCTGGGCTCCCAGGCCGTGGCGGCGAGGACCGCTTCGCGCAGGGCGAAGGCGCCCAGCTCGACGATCAGCTCGCTCGACTCGGCGAGGGGGAGGAACTCGGCCGGTGGGACGAGGCCGCGCTCGGGGTGCAGCCAGCGCATCAGGGCCTCGAAGCCCACGACCTCGGTCGAGGTCGTGTCGACGATCGGCTGGAAGTGCATGGAGAGCTGGCCGGCGAGGAGGGCCTCGCGCAGCTCGTGCAGGTGGCTCATGCGCGTGACCGCGCGCTGGTACATCGAGGGCGAGAAGAGGACGTGGCGGCCTTTGCCGTGGCGCTTGGCCTCGTAGAGCGCGACGTCGGCCTCCTCGACGACCTGATCGCGATCGGGTGACGCGTCGTCCCAGACCACGACGCCGATGCTCGCGTGCTGCTCGATCAGGGCCCCCGCGATGGAGAAGGGCTCGTCGAGGGCCGCGAGCAGGCGCGCCGCGACCGACTCGGCCTCGCCCGGGTTGTGCAGGCCCTCGGCCAGGTAGAGGAACTCGTCGCCGCCGAAGCGGCACAGCGTGTCCGAGGAACGACTCACGTCCTCGAGGCGGCGGGCGACCTCGATCAGGAGCTGGTCGCCCACCAGGTGCCCGTGGGTGTCGTTGACCCCCTTGAAGTCATCGAGGTCCAGGATCATCACCGCGCCCAGTCCCCCCTGGCGCGCGACGCGCGAGCGGGCCTGGCTGAGCCGGTCCTCGATGAGCGCCCGATTGGCCAGGCCGGTCAGGGGATCGTGCAGGGCCTGGTGCGAGAGCTGGCTCGTCAACGCCCGCTCTTCGGTGATGTCGCGTTCGCTGATGACGTAGTAGAGGATGTTGCCGTGCGCGTCGCGCGCGGGCGAGCGCGAGACCTCGACCACGATGACGCGGCCGTCCTTGTGCAGGTAGCGCTTCACGTAGCGCATCTTGTCGGCGCGGCCCTCGAGCATCTGGCGGTGAGAGTCCTCGGTGATACCGACGTCCTCGGGGTAGGTGAAGATCCGCGAGTCGCCGCCGATCAGCTCCTCGCGGCGATAGCCCACCATCTCGCAGAAGGAGTCGTTGGCGGCCACGATGTTGTCGTCGAGATCGGTGAAGATGATCGGCGACATCGAGTTCTCGAAGGCCATCTGGAAGCGCTGCTCCATCTCGCGGTGCGCGGCCTGGGCGTCACGCTCGGAGCTGACGTCGCGCACCGTCGCGATCCCCCAGGTCTCCGTGCCGACCGCGAGGGGCGACACGGAGATGTCCACCGCGAGGCTCTCTCCCGCGACGTTCACGAGTCGCAGGTCGAGATCACGGCCCAGGGGACGGGCGACCGGGTCGGCGAAGAAGGCCGCGAGGTGCCGGTCGTGTCGGTCGCGCCGGTCCGTGGCGATCAGCTGCGACAGAGGGGTGCCGAGCAGAGCGGCGCTGTCGCGCCCGGCGAGGCGGGCCAGGCGCTGGTTCAGCCCACGGATGACCCCGGCACCGTCAACGACGACAATCCCGTCGGGGACCGACTCGGCGAAGGCTCGCCAGCCGGGATAACTCGCATCGAGTGGATCCACGTCCTCACCTTCACGTCAGATGGGACGAGTCTATTTCTCCGCAATGGTTGAAATGGTCATGTGGAAAGTTCTGAGAAACGCCGGGCGTGGGCGTTCGACGTGACGACGCGACCAGCGCGCGCGAGCGCGGCGAAGCCGATGGCTCTCAGCCGCGAGAGAGGGTGAAGCGATTCAGCGCGTCGAGGGTGGCGCGCGCCGCGGCGAGCACGTCCTCGTCGGCCTGGGCCACACCGAAGCGGTCGTCGCCGTCTTGTAGAGAGCGCAGGGTCACGATGACCGGCCAGTTGCGCAGCGCCGTGACGTTGGTCACCGCGAGCAGCGTGAAGGGGATAGAT
>JAJYGN010000042.1 GCA_021790675.1 Actinomycetes bacterium | reverse complement strand
CGGTGGTCGCCGTATCATTACTCGTGATGGTGACCCTTATCGTCAGCATCGACTTCTTCTTCCTTCGGCACAATTTCTCGGCTCGACTGCTCGTCAATGTTGGAATCGTGGTGGCTTTCATACTCTCGTACTTACCGGACTTCCGGAGATGATAGGCACACGAGGGTGGTAGATAGTGCAGTTGAATAGGGAATATGGGTGCGGAGGCGCGAATCGGTCGTGTTACTACGTAGATCTCTGACCAGGGGCTATGCCGGTGGTTCCGGAACCTCGAAGTCGAGGAAGCGGCCGGGCTCGGCGATGTGGAGAGCCTTCAAGATCTCGGCCTGACCCGCAGTGGTGTTCGAGCGTTGGGCGACGCGTCCTTCGGCCGTCTCCATGGTCACCAGATGCATACGGTCGAGCTCGTGACGGACGTTGCGCCACGTATCACCGGTTCCATTCTCGATGACCCGCACGAGCAGCAGCCCCAGCCAGCAGAGCTGCACGTGGGCGCGGATGCGGTCCTCGCGGTGATGAAAGACCGGGCGCAGTCCGAGTGATCCCTTCAGGTCACGCCAACCGCGTTCGACCTCGAGGAGTTGCTTGTAGGCGAGGGCGAGGTCGGTGGGGGTAAGGCTGTCGTCGCTGGTGCGCAGCAACCACTTGCCGTCGAGTTTGGCCTCTGCGGCAATGGCCGCCTTGTCAATGCGAAACCGTCCGTCGCCGAGGCGTCGCACCAGTCGCCAGAGGGCCGGCGTCGTGCGTAGGCGTCCGGCCAACTCGTCACGCTTGGACTTCGTCCACTCGTCGGATCCGGCGATCTGAGTCTCCAAGTAGGCGACCAGGTTGGCGCGAACCTGTTGGTCGCGCTCGGCCCCTTCGGGGTTGTGACAGACCACGAAGCGCTGCTCCCTCGCGCCCTCGCCGACGCGGACCTCTTTCACCGCGAGGTTGCCCGCGACGCGGGCGTAACGGCCGGGGCGCGCGAGGGCCTCCTTCGCCTCGCCACTGGCGTGACGGAGCTTCTCGGCGACCACGTAGTGGCCGCCACCGCGCTGGAGGTAGGCGCGGTTCGCCACCGAGTTAAAGCCCCGGTCCGCGACCCACACCACCCGATTCAGCATCCAGCCCGCCAGGTCGTCCTTGATGGTGCGGATGATCACCTGGTCCGACGTGTTGCCCGGAAACGTCCAACAGCGCACCGGAACCCCCTCGGACGTCACTGCCATGCCGAGCACGATTTGCGGCAGATCGGGACGGTGGTCTTTGGAGTGCTTGTTGAACCTTCGGGTGGCGCGCTCCTCGGGACCCGGCGCGTCCGACGCCGCGAGCTCGGCACTCTTCTCCTCGGCACTCTTCTCCTCGGCACTCTGGGCCAGGTCGAGGTCCGCCTCGGCGTCGGCCACGTCACGCTCGAAGTACGTCGAGCTGGTATCGACGAAGATGATGTCGCAACTGAGGTTGAGCAGATTCGACGTAGCAGAAAAGATCCGCTCCGCGATCTCGGGCAAGGCCGCCAGCAAGAAGTCCATCGCCGCGTAGGCGGCGTCGTCGTCGAAGTCCGGACACCCAACGAGCGCCACCCGCTCGCGCGCCCAGCGGACCGCAGCCAACTTCGACGCCGGCTCTAGGCACCGCTGGGCGACGAGGGCGAAGCAGATTCGCTCGACCACGTCCGCGTCGAGACGACGTCCCTCCGCTACTCCTCGCAACGCCGCTGCAATCCCTAAGCGCTCCCACATCTGATCGAGCACGAAGGCGCCACCCAGTCGTCGCGAGTCGATGATCGCCACGTCACCGTTAACACCTGGCGCGCCCGTGGCGGAGGCGTCGAGGACGCGGCTGATCGAGGAGACCAGACGGGCCAACGCGTCCTTGTCGACCGTGTCCGCCCGGCCGAAGTTGTGGATGACCTTGGCGACCGGGACGCCCGTCACCGGGTGACGCTCGTTGTGGGCGAGCTGCAGGTAGGTCACCTTCGACCCGTCCTTGTTGCGGCGACTGGACTCACGTAAGTACACACCTACATTGTGACCCGTTATACCTGTTCAGTCAAGTATTCGTGTGCCTACGCTTTTCGAACTCTTCGGGACTCCGCGACCCCCTGACCAGGGATGATGAGTCGCCGGGTACCCGAAAATGCCTACGAACTCCGGAAGTCCGGTCATTGCGCGCCGATGAATTGGAATTCGATCCCCATCTTTTGGCTGCCTCGAATGCTAACTAACTCGGCTCTTCGGATTTCAACGGGGAGTGATGGTGGCGAGTAGATCCCAGTTCGGCTTGCCGGCGTAGAGGAGCGAGCGAACCCGGAAGTTTCGAAATGACCGAAACCCGAAGGCGGTCCTTTTCACGCGCTTGATCAGATTGTTCATGCTCTCGGTCGCAGCATTCGCGAAATGGGCGCGGTGCCACGCGATGATGTGCTCGCGCCAGCGCGTCAAGGTTCGCCCGAGTGATCGCACCTCGATCGGCCACGAGGAATCATCCATGTCACGGATCAGCTCGTCGATCCACTGGCCAGCGAGCTCGTAGTCGCTCACCGTGTAGAGCTCGCGAACCGCTTCCTTGGCGGTGTAACAGGCACTCACGTCGCCACGCGGGTCACCCGCACGCAAGAGTCCCTGGAGCTTCTCGCGCCCGTGATCAT
>JAJYGN010000096.1 GCA_021790675.1 Actinomycetes bacterium | reverse complement strand
GCGAGGTGAGCGGCGCCGGGTTGTAGTACGGGTTCGAGTACATCGACAAGACCGCGCCGGTCTGGGGGTTGATAGCGACGACCGCCCCGTCGCGACCCGCGAGGGCGCTGCGCGCGATGCGCTGCAGCGCCGGCTCCAGGGTCAGGGTGATCGAGTCGGCGGCGCTGGTGGGCGCCAGCAGCTGGGCGAGGGTCTGGGCCGGCTGGGCGTGAGCGGTCAGGACCGAGCTGTACTGGGCCTCAAGTCCCCAGGTGCCGTAGTTCGGCCCGGCGAAACCCACTACGCCCGAGGTGAGAGATCCCATGGGATAGACCCGCCGGTACCGGTAGAAGCCCGACGTGGGCACCGACTCGGCGAGCACCGTGCCGTCGGCGGCGACGATCTGGCCGCGCGGATACTGCTCGGACGCGGTGGCGATGCGCGGATTGAGCGGCGAGGCGTCGAGGGCTGCGGCGCGAAAATACATGATGTTGATCGCCTGGGCGGCGACGGCCGCGAAGAGCAACAGGATCGCGATCGCGAAGACGGTGAGGCGACGCGACATCAGCCGACTCCCTTCAGCGTGGTCGTCGGCGCGCGCACCGTGGTGCTGGACGGAGGCACCGAGGTGGTCGTGGTCGGCGTCACGGGCCGAGTGAGCTGCCAGGCAGTGTGCAAGTAGGACGCGTAGTGCAGGGCGGATGCCAGCGTCGGCTCGGCGATCGTGGCGAGCAGAGCCTGGCGATCCAGCGGCCGCAGCTGAGAGACGTGAAAGGGCGTATCCGTGACCCTACGCGGGTGAAACCACAGCACGCCGTTGGGCTGACCCTGATAGACAGCGATGACGCCGGTGTCCTCTGCCAGGTAGTACGTCGAGTACGCGTACCAGTGCACGACGTAGATCGCCGCACCGATCACAACCAGGATCAAGGTGATGGCCGCCACCACGCGCCAGGTGAAACGCCGACCGCGCCGAGCGTGGCGAGCGGGGTTGGCCGTGGGCGCCGCCGGCGGACGCGACGTCGCGACGGTGCGCTTGATCGGCGGATTCGCGTTGGTCACGTCCTCGAACTCAAGGAGGATGGCTGAGATGTTGTCGCGCCCGCCGGCGCTGCGCGCCGCGTCAACGAGCGCCGTAACCGCCTCTTGCAGCGGAACGGGCGCGCTGGCTAGCTGCGCGATCGTCTCCGGGCTCAGTTCGTTGGACAGACCGTCGCTGCAGAGCAGCACCCGATCCCCGGGACTCGCGATCACGCTCATCACGTCGACCTCGACGGTCTCTTCCACGCCGAGGGTGCGCGTCAACTGGTGGCGTCGCGGGTGAACCATGGCCTCTTCCGGGGTGAGACGGCCCATGCGCACCCACTCTTCAGCCACGCTGTGGTCCTCGCTGAGCTGTCGGAGGGCCCCGTCGCGCAGTTGGTAGGCGCGTGAATCGCCCACGTTGAACAAGGTGGGCGACGTGACCCCGTGGGCGTCCTCGGTCAGTCCCACCGCGATGACCGTCGTGCCCATGCCGAAGTGCTCGGGCGTGTCGCGCGCGTCGGCGATGATCACCTCGTTCGCCGACTCGATCGCGCGCTGCAACCCCTCGACCGTGGGCCGATGCAGGAACTCGTCGACCAAGAGGTCGACGGCCATCGCCGAGGCGACCTCGCCGGCGGCGTGGCCGCCCATGCCGTCGGCGACCACCGCCAAGAAGTCGTTGACGAAGATCGCGTCCTCGTTGAGATCCCTCACGAGTCCGGTGTCGGTGGCCGCGGCGTAACGCCAGCGCGTCAACGAACCACCTCGAACAAGAGTCCGCCCAGTTGGACGACGTCACCGCGTCGGAGTTGCACCCGTCCGCGCACCAACTCTTGGTTCACATAGGAGCCGTTGGTCGAACCCAGGTCCTCGAGGGTCAGCTCGCCGTCGTCGGTGGCTAGACGGGCGTGTCGCGACGAGAGGTAGGTGTCGTTCACCACCACGTCGCAGTCGGCGCTGCGTCCGATGATGACGGCCGGATCGGCCTCGATGCGCTCGCCCTTCAGATCGCGCGGCTCGAGGTACTTCAGCGCCAGCGCCTGGCTGCGTTTGCGTCGGGTGCCGTCGCCCACGGGCTTGGCCTCGAGGATCGCCACGCGCATCACGCGCGCGAAAAACAGCAGCGCGATCACCATGATGATCAGCTGCAGCGGGCGAACGAGCGCCGCGTAGTTCGACGACGCCGCGAGAAGACTCAAGCGAGCTCGATCCGAAAGTGCAGCGGCCCGATCGTGACGTCGTCTCGAGGTGACAGCGACACCGCACTGATCCGGTGTCCGTTGACGTACGTGCCGTTGGTCGACTGCAGGTCGCGGATCGCCACTCCGTCGGTGGTGCGCCAGACCTCGGCGTGGCGCCGCGACACGTTGGCGTCGTTGATCACCACGTTGACGTCGGGGCTACGCCCGATGACCAGGGGTTTGTCCCCAATGCGAAAGGCCCGCCCGTCGTCGGCCAGCAGCCGGGGCTGAGAGTCTCCCGCAGCGAAGTCCGTCTGCACAGCGACGGCGCCGCGCTTTAAGTCATCGTCGATGAAAACCTCGACTTCGACCGGGCCGATGAAGTTGTAGCCCTCACTGATCGCGTGCTGACGCACCGTCTCGGCGAGTTCGCTGATCAGCGCTTTCTGGAATCCCTCGAAGCGCTCGGCGTCCTCGGGGCTGAGCCACACGCGCACCTCGTTGGGCGAAATGGGACCCTGACTCGTCAGACGGCGCGTGAGGTCGACCTCGCGCACGATGCGCTGGCCGATCTCGATCGGCTGCAGCCCGCCCTTGAAGGGACGCGACAGCGTGCGCTCAAAGATGCGCTCGAGGCGGTTTTCCACACCCTTGAGAACCATATCCCCCAATGGTACCGGCGGATTTCGTGCCACGGGAGGCGCGAAACACGCCGTTTCTGAGTCGACTAAGGTGGTCAGGCCCAGGGCGAGTGGCGAAATGGCAGACGCGCAGGCTTCAGGTGCCTGTATTCGAAAGGATGTGCGGGTTCAAGTCCCGCCTCGCCCACCAACTGCGTTCCGTGGTTCAACCCGGTTGAGCCGGTGGCCCCGTCCGATAACGGGATTCAGGATTCCCCCGACAGACTCGAACGCCCTACACCCGAGCGCGGCGATCGGCTAGTCGCGCAGCAGCGATCGAAGATCGCTCAAGGGGACCGGACCCATCGCGAGGCCCCGCTCGTGGAAGTCACGCAGGGAGAACGACGCGCCGAGGCGTGACTTCTCCTCGTCGCGCGCGCTCAGCCACTCTCGCTCGCCCACCTTGTAACTGATGGCCTGTGAGGGGACCGCCAGGTAGCGTTCGACCTCGGATTCGGCGAATTCGCGCTCCTCGATCGCCCTCTGGACCAAGGTCTCCACCGCCAGCTCCGGGGTCCACGTCTGGCCACCCACGTCACCGAACCCGTCGAGCACTCCGAAGTCCGCCGGCACGGCGAATTGCAGATGCATGCCGATGTCGACCACCACCCGCGCCGCGCGCAGGGCCTGATTCTGTAGAAAGCCCATCTCGGTGGCCGGATCCTCGAAACCTCCGAGCTCGTCCATCAGGCGCTCGGCGTAGAGGGCCCACCCCTCGGCCCACCCACTGGTGAATCCCATCAGTCGCTGGAAGCGGCTCAGGTGGCGTGAGTTGATCACGACGGTCGCCAGCTGGAGGTGATGACCCGGCACCGCCTCGTGGTACCAGATCGACACCTGGCGCCACCACGGGAACTCCTGTCGTCCCAGCGTGGGAAACCACGTCGTCCCCGGACGCGAGAGGTCCTCGCTCGGCGGCGTGTAGTACGGCGCAGCGGCCGAGCCCTCCGGGGCGAGTCGAACGTCGCAGAAGCGAATCGACTCATCGATGGCGAACTCGTGGCCCGCCAGTCGCTCAATGGTCGCGTCGGTGAGCTCGCGCAGCCGCGCGAGCAAGGTGTCGGTGCCCGACACGACGTAGCGGGGATCGCGATCAAGCTGCGCGGCGGACTCGGCGAACGAATGCGCGTCCGGCGTCAACACCTTCATGAGGGTGCGCATTCGCTCGTTGATGCGCGACAATTCGCTCCAACCCCACTCGTAGGTCTCGCGCGGATCGACGTCCATTCCGAGATTGAAGCGCGACCACCGCGCAAAGCGCTCCTCTCCCACGTAGGTCGCACCCGAGCACCGCCCCGCCAACTCTCGCTCCATCCACTCGGACATCGTCAGGTACGCGCGCTGCGCTGACTCGGCGGCACCTAAGAGTCCGGACGCCTCGACGTCCACCGCGCACGACTCGGCCAGACGCCGCACGAGGGCTTCGAATCCTCCGTCGGCGATCTCGGCCATCTGGTGGGCAACGCCGAGCACGTGGCGCTGGACGATCAGACTCGGGTCGCGCGACAGGTCTTCGAGGGTCTCTCGCCACGACGCAACCGCGACCGGGACGCACCGCAGCCGCTCGACGATCGTCGCCGCGTCCTCGGCGCTGTAGTCACTCATCATCTCAAAGACTTGGCGCAGGTTGATGGCCGGCGAGGAGATGACCCCGAACGTGCGATCGATCTCGCCGTGTCGCTCGAGGTCGAGGCTCGCCTCGAGACGCTCTCGCATCACGGCGAGCGCCCGAACGTCATCGACCCCATCAGGAGAAAGGTCCGCGATCTCCGCCAGCGACTGCTCGTAGTGGGCCAGGCGACGTGGCGCGGCGGCGGGCGAGAAGTCGTCCAATTCCGTCTCGTGACCGATCACACCATTGAAGGTCGCTTCGATCGGACTCAAGGCGGCGCTGCGCTCCACGATCCGATCGGCCACGGCAAAGACGTCCGACTGCTGAGACTCCGAGGACACGTTGTCACCCCCCTGCGCCGAGCGGCGCCGGGCCGAGCCTAACCAGTGGACTCGACCGCGGCAATCGGTCTCGGCGGTGTCGACACCTCTCACACCAACACCAGCGATCGCCCATCGACGATTGGTGGATCACCGGGTCACTCGCGTCACTTAAAGTCCTGTACGCACCCGGGGCGGCCACTGGTGTGCCATCCAGGGGGTGGCGACGGGCCGGGATGCGACAGCCAAGCGGGCGGAGGGCAGATGATGGATGGAGCGGGACGCGAGGGCATCGTCGTCGCTCGCGGGCTCACCAAGCGCTTCGGCGACTTCGAAGCAGTGCACGGGATCGATTTCTCGATCGAACGCGGTGAGAGCTTCGGTTTCCTCGGCCCCAACGGCGCGGGCAAGACGAGCACGATGCGCATGATCTCCGCCGTCTCACAGCCCACCTCGGGATCGCTCTCGGTCTTCGGGCTCGATCCGCGCGACGACGGGCCCGAGATCCGCGCGCGACTCGGCGTGGTCCCTCAGGAGGACACCCTCGAGCTCGAGCTGACGGTGCGGCTCAACCTCGAGATGTTCGGTCGCTACTTCGACCTGCCTCGGCGCGTCCTGCGAGAGCGGGCGGACGAACTCCTCGCCTTCTCCCAGCTCTCCGAGCGCGCCGACGACAAGGTCGACAACCTGTCGGGCGGCATGAAGCGTCGCCTCACCATCGCTCGGGCGCTGATCAACCGCCCGGACCTGTTGATCCTCGACGAGCCCACCACCGGCCTCGACCCCCAGGCCCGTCACCTGCTCTGGGAACGCCTCTACCGGCTCAAGCGCGAGGGGGTCACGCTGATCATCACGACCCACTACATGGACGAAGCCGAGCAGCTCTGTGACCGCCTCGTCGTGATGGACCGCGGCGCCATCGTGGCCGAGGGCACGCCGCGACAGCTGATCGCCGACCACTCCACGCGCGAGGTCGTCGAGTTGCGCTTCGGCACCGACGCGCACGAGCAGTTCGAGAGAGACCTCGCACGCTTCGCCCAGCGAATCGAGATCCTCCCCGACCGCATCCTGCTCTACGTGGACGACGGCGACGAGACCTTGCGCGAGGTTCACGCGTCCGGCATCACCCCCGCGAGTGCGCTGGTGCGGCGCAGCTCGCTCGAGGACGTCTTCTTGCGCCTGACTGGCCGGACCCTGGTGGACTGATGTCGACCAACGAATCCACCCTCGGCTGGTCGCGCTGGCGGCGCAGTTGGTGGTACCACGCGACCTACTACGCCCAGACCTGGCGCGGGTCGGTCGCGGGCACCGTGCTCTTTCCGATCTTCTACCTGGCCGCGCTCGGCGTCGGTGTCGGCCACTTGGTGACCGCCCACGCCGGACTCGTCGAGGGGCACACCTACCTGCACTTCATCGCGCCGAGCCTGCTTGCGACCACCACGATGCAGCTCGGCGAGGGCGAGTCGCTCTGGCCGGTGCTGGCCTCGGTCAAGTGGGTTCGCAACTACCACGCGGCCGCGGCGACGCCGCTCGAACCCAAGGACATCCTCACCGGCAAATTGACGTGGGTCGTGACCCGATCCTTCGCGACCGGCATCGTCTACACGCTCGTCATCGCCGGCTCCGGGGCCCTCTCCTCGTGGTGGAGCCTCACCCTGCCCTTTCTCGGGGCGCTCATCACCCTGGCCTTCGCCGCTCCGCTCGTCGCCTACGCCGCCTCCGTCGAGTCCGATGCCTCCTTCACCACTATCTACCGCTTCGCCTTCGTGCCGATGTTCCTTTTCTCGGCGACCTTCTATCCCGTCTCCGCCTACCCGAGCTATCTGCGCCCCCTGGTCCAGCTGGTGCCGCTCTATCACGGAGTCGCGCTCGCACGTGCCGCCGCCTTCGGCGAGGGCCAACCGTGGGCGCTAGTCGCCCACGTGCTCGTGCTCACCGCCATGAGCGTGGCCGGCATATTTTGGGGCCGTCGCACGTTGCGTCGGCGCTTGGTGGACTGATGCTCACGCGAACCCTGCCGCGCTTTGGCTCACGACGCTCATGGCACATCTTCGAGCGCAACTTCGCGGTGTATCGCTCGCAGTGGCTCATGCTCGTCTCCGGATTCTTCGAGCCTCTCTTCTATCTGCTCAGCGTGGGGATCGGCCTCAACCACCTCATCGCCCCTCAGCTCGTCGGCGGGCGGTTCATCAGCTACGCCACCTTCGTGGCACCGGGCATGCTCGCGACCTCGGCGATGAACGGCGCGGTCATCGACTCGATCTTCAACACGTTCTTTCGCCTGAAGATCTCCCACTCCTACGACGCGGTGCTCTCCACACCCCTCGACGTGACCGACGTGGCCCTCGGCGAGGTCTGGTGGGCGCTCGGACGTGCGGCGATCTACGCGGCGTCCTTCATTACGTGCATGGTCCTGCTCGGCGACGCCGGCAGCGCCTGGGTGGTGCTGTGCTGGCCGGCCGCGCTGGTGACGAGCTTGGCCTTCAGCTGCGCGGGACTCGCCGCCGCCACCTACATCCGCTCCTGGCAGGACTTCGACCTGGTGACGCTCATCCAGCTGCCGCTCTTCCTGTTCTCGGGGACGTTCTTTCCCATCACGCTCTATCCGCACTGGCTCGGGGCCATCATCTCAATCTCGCCGCTCTATCAGTCGGCCGCACTGATGCGCGGGCTCTCCCTCGGCCAGTTCGATGTCGTCATGCTCGGCCGCGTCGCCTACCTCGTAGCCCTGGCGCTCGCCGGTCTCTGGCTCGCCGCGCGGCGCTTTCAGCGCATCCTGGTCCCCTAGCGGGCGAGTCCACGGGAACGCTCGAGGCGATGCGTATGACACCCCAGAGGGCGGCGACGAGCGATCTCGCCAGCACGCTCGCAGTGAAGAGGGTGGCGGCCGCGCCTACCGCACTGACCAGTCGGCCGTCGACTCCCAGCAGCGTGGACGAGACGTCCGTCGCGGCCGAAGCGACAAGCACGTGACGCCGCGCGGGTCGATTGCGAGCCAGCCACCTCCCACCAAGCGCACGAACAACGGAGCGAGCGCAAGTGCGCCGAGACCGACCAGGAGTGTTCCCGCTGCTCCTCCCGCGACGGCCACCCGTAGGCAAGCTGGGCACTGAACCGCGACGCCATGGGCAGGACGCTCGCGAAGTGCTCGACCGATTTGGAAAATCCTGCCTCGCTGATGATCCTGCCGGCCCGAGCCATCAACACGTGCAGAGCGCCGCCGCGCCGATGAGCCTGAAATGTCGCAGCGTCGACAACCCCCGACGCGTGGCCGCGCTCGCGGTGATCCGATGAGGACACCAGTCCTCCTCGCCGCCCGCGCACTCGATCAGACCCTGCTCGTCGAGCCGGGTGAGCGTGCCATAAAGGGGTGCGGGGCAACACAGTCACGCCGGAGAAGGCCTCGACGTCCTTTGACAGCGCGTGGCCGTGCCAAGGACCCGACGCCAGGCTGGTGAGCAGGAGAGTCGGCGGGTCGTAGGACCGACGCAGCGGTAGGGACGTGGGCACGACCATGTCGCCCGACCACTACATGCAACGAAACAGTTGGTTAGCGGTCACTTCCAGCGTCGAGCGCGCCGAGTGAGCTCTTGGACGTAGCCCAGAACTGAGAAAGCCGACATGAACGCCTGGTAGAGGACCACGAAGAGGAACAGGCTCAGCGCGCTCTTGCGCACGCGCAGCCCCAGCGGCTTGAAGACCCGCTGGTTCTGGTAGTGAAAGAGCACGCCGTAGACGAGCAGCGTGACCGGCAGAACGGCGACCGTCATGGGACCGACGATCCAGTACACGCCAAAGATCGCCAGCACGAGGCCGGGCAGCCACAAGAGCACGTAGGCCGTGTCGAGCAGCGGGATCATCAGGTTGAAGCCCGTGAGGACCCGGGCGTATCCGTTCTGGTGGCGCCACGGGGGCACCGTGCGCAGCCCCTCGATCATCCCGCGCGCCCAGCGCGAGCGCTGACGGGCGAGCACCCTAAAGGTCTCCGGCGCACTGGTGAAGGCCACTGCCAGCGGCTCGAAGAAGACCTTCGCGCCGTTGTTGAGCATCTTCCAGGTGAGCACGATGTCCTCACCGATCGCGTCGGGCCACCCGCCGGCCTCGCGCACCGCGTCGCTGCGATAGAGACTGAAGGCGCCCTGAGCCACGAGGGTGTTCTGGAAGAGCCCCTGCATTCGCTTCACCGAGGCGATGCCGAGGAAGTAGTCCCAGGTCTGCAGGCGGCTCCAGAACGTCGATCGGCTGTTGCGTACGAGCACCGCGCCGGCCACCGCGCAGACCTCGGCCGGCGAGGACACCATGCGCGCGACCAGCAGGCGAATGGCGGAGCGCTGCAGAAGGGTGTCCGCGTCGACGGTGATCACCAGGCCGCTCGTCACGCGCTCGAGACCCCGGTTCAGTGCGTGGCTCTTGCCGGGCGCCGACTCTTCGAGGATCGCCAGCGCGAGTGCGCTCGCCTGGGCGGCTCGGCGAGCGACCCCGATCGTGTCGTCGCTCGATCCGTTATCGATCAGGATCACTCGCAGATCGCCCTCGTAGTCCTGCTCAGACAGCGAGCGAACCGTGTCACCGATCGCCGCCTCCTCGTTGCGCGCGGCGATCAGGACGGTGACCGCGTCGCGAGGCGAGGCGATCTTGAAGGACGGCTGGCGATCAAAGGCCAGTCCGGCCACCAGGAAGGCGACGACGAAGCCCGGCGCGAACGCCAGCAACGAAACGATGATCAGAGCTGGAACGATCGTTACGTGCTGAGCCAGTCCCGTGATCCAGGGCCACGAGATCCACACCGACGCCGCCAGCCACAACGTCGCGACGACGAGGGCGATCGAGAACTTCTGACCCACGCTGATGTAGCGGCGACCACCCCCCGACGGGGCGACGGGAACGTCGTAGCTGCGATGCATGCCCGACGAGGGCGCCATGCGCACTGTGCCCGCTGATTCCTGCGCGGCGACCGCCGGAACCAGAAACTCGTCTTCGGGACTTGCCGGAGTCGACGAGCGAACCCTTCGCCCCACCAATGAGTTAGGCGGATTCACGCGCGCGCACCCCCGCGACGGGTCACACCCGCCGTCGCGTCACCACCTATCGTGCGCCTCCGCGAATGCTCCACAGGTGTCCACATTGGTGACTCAATCGCAATGTGGACTCACGATTCGAACAAGTTGCGCCCAACATCACGTCCGGATTCGAACGCTCAGCGCGCGCTCGCCACCGCGGAACCGACGACCGAGTCGTCCTCGGCGAGCGAGAGGTAGTGCTCCTCCTCCTGGGCCGTGTGCAGCTTCAAGATCGCGTGCAGTCCGTAAAGGACTCCGCGCAACTCGGTCAGATCCGTGTCATCGGGCACGTCGGTGCCAATGTCGTCGATCAAGTGGCCCAGACGGCGCACGCGGTGGGCAATCTCAACGTGCGCGCGGCTCATCGTGCCCATTGGGTCACTGCCCCCGAAGAAGCGGCCGAGCGCCGGATACAGGACCATCTCTTCTGCCTCCTCGTGGGGCAGGACCTCGTCGACAAGTTGACGATGCGTCGAGCGCACGACCTCCATGACGCTTCTCCGTTCACGCGAGTCCAGCGAGTTGGCCACCTCCTCGAGCGAGGTGATGACGCTGCTGACCATGCGGTGCTCGTCGCGAAAACGCCTCGTTAGCGCCGAGTCCTCCTCGGTGAGACGCCGCTCTCGACCACCCGCGCGCAGCGCCCGCAGCGAATTGAAGATCACTGCGGCGTCGATCACTTCTTGGAGGAGCGCTCCGGACACCGCCGGCAGGTAGCCTGCGGCCGCCACCGCCATTGCCACCAGTGACAGTGACATGCCCGTCACCATGCTCTCGATCGCGATGCGCCGTGTCCGTCGAGCGACCACGAGGGCTTCGTGGAGTCGATCGAATCGATCCACGGTGATCACGACGTCGGCGGCCTCGGACGCGGCCGTCGCCCCGCGTGCACCCATGGCCACGCCGACGTCGGCGAGCGCGAGGGCGGGGGCGTCGTTGATGCCGTCGCCCACCATGATCGTGGGAGCAAGGCGGCTCTCCAGCTGGACCACGTCGAGCTTCTCGCGCGGGGAGCGCTCGGCCAGCACCTCATCCACCCCGACGACCGCCCCGATCGTCTCGGCCACGTCGACGCGGTCACCCGTCACCAACACGACGCGCGCGATGCCGTCGTGACGCAGCGAGCGCAGCGTGCGTGCGGCGTCGGGCCGCAAGGGATCGTCGAAGACGAGCACGCCACTGGGCTCGCCGTCGACGGCGATGAAGACGGTCAGCGAGCCCTCGAGCCGCGCGCGCCGCCGGGCCGACTTCGCCCAGGTCGGCGTCCCGACTAGCCCCGACCAGCTGGCGTTGCCCATGAGAACGGTCCGTCCACTCACGATGCCGCGGATTCCCCGGCCCGCGACTTCGTCCACCTCGTCGGGCAGCACGAGCTGCGCACCCCGATCCAGAGCGGCCCGTACGACCGCAGCGGCGATCACGTGCGGTGACATCTGATCGAGCGAGGCGGCGAGTCCGAGGAGCTCATCGGCCGACAGGTTCCCCGCGCACACGACCTCACGCAGGGCCGGGCGTCCCATCGTGATCGTGCCGGTCTTGTCGATCAGCAGCGTCGTGCTCTTGGCCAGGCGCTCCAATACGGCGCCGCCCTTGATGATGACGTTGCGGTGCGCGGCACGCGAGAGTCCCGAGACGAAGGCGACCGGCGCGGCGAGGATCAATGGACACGGCGTCGCCACCACGAGCACCGCCACCGCGCGGATCGCCCCCCCGATGGCCCAGGCGAACCCCGCCGTGGCCAGCGTGACGAAGAGAAAGATCAGGGCGTAACGATCGGCCAGACGAACCGTCGGCGCCTGGGAGGACTCCGCCTCGGCCACCAGGCGCACGATGCCCGTGAACGTGCTGTCCGCCGCTGTTGCGCTGGCACGCATCTCGATGGGTGCACCCGCGTTGACGATGCCGCTGCGAATCCACTCGCCGCGCTCACGCTCGACGGGAAGGGGCTCACCGGTCAGAGCGGACTCGTCCAGCGTCGCGACATCGCTCGTGATCGTTCCGTCCACCGGCACCAGCTCGCCCGCGCCCACCATGAGCCGGTCGCCGGCAACGACCTCATCGAGATCAACCGTGACGAGGGCGCCGTCTCGATAGCAGTGCGCGCTCTTGGGTGCGCGCGCCAGGAGCGCCGCGAGCTCGCGGCGAGCGCGACCGGCGGCCCAGTCGTCGAGCGACTGTCCCGTCGCCACCATGACGCTGATGATCCCCGCAGCCAGATACTCGCGCACCGCCACCGCCCCCACCAGGGCGGCCAGAGCGATCACGTCGACACCGAGCCGGCCGTGGCGCAGGCTCTTGACCATCGAGGAGAGCGAGAGGACCGCACCGACGCCCGCGACGACCACCCAGGTGGCGTCGCCCGCGCCGCCGGCCGACGCCGCGTGGAGGGCGCCTCCGAGCCCGAGTCCGACGAGCGCCACCACCAAGACGAACATTGTCAGACGCTGACGCACCCACGACAGGCCCGACGCCGCGGAAGTGGTCATATCTTCGACCCTAGGATCAGCGCCGCGCTTCGGCCAGGGGCGAAGGTCTCTTCACCACTGACGAAAACTCCGAGTGGCCGCCGACCAACCGACCGGCGGCCACTCGGCGGGCGGCTCAACCGCGCTTGACCGCGATCTTGTGACTCATCTCACTCGCCGACGTCTCGGGAACGTGGATGCGCACCTCAAGCACGCCATCCTTATAGGACGCCGACACGTCCTTGTCGCGCACGCCCTTGGGCAGCGGCACGCTGCGCGTGAGGGAGCCGTATCGGAACTCGCTGCGGTGCACGCGGTCGCTGTCGTGCTCGTGGGATTCGCTCTTCTCGGCCGAGATGACCAGCATCCCCTCGGCGATTTCGAGCTCGATGTCTTTGTCCGGGTCGATTCCGGGCAGTTCGGCACGTACCACCATGTCCTCACCCTCGCGGAACTCTTCGATCGCGAACATCGGGCGCCAGAACCCCTCCTTCAGGAAGTCGTCGAACCATTGACGCGACGTCCACGGAAAGAGAGTCAGACCACCCGGCTCGTCGAAGTGCTTCTTCAGCATCTTGGTGTCAGACATACCAACCTC
>JAJYGN010000117.1 GCA_021790675.1 Actinomycetes bacterium | reverse complement strand
GACGACCTGGTGGACTTCGCGCGCACGCTTCGTCGCGAATGTCCGTGGGACGCCGAGCAGAATCACGCGTCGCTCACGCGCCACCTGCTCGAAGAGTCCTACGAGGCGCTCGACGCCCTCGAAGCGATGGTGCACGCGGGCGATGGCGATCTTGATGCCGTGGCTCACGTCGAAGAGGAGCTGGGCGACCTCCTCTATCAGATCGTCTTTCACGCCGAACTCGGCGACGAGGAGGGTCTCTTCTCCCTCGCAACCATCGCCGATGGCGTGCGTGACAAGCTGACCGGACGTCACCCGCACGTCTTTGGCGACGTCATCGCGGCCAGCGCCGAGGACGTCGTGGCGAACTGGGAAACGCTCAAACGAGCCGAGAAATCGCGCGAGAGTGCGCTCGACGGCGTGCTCTGGCAACTGCCGGCCCTGCGCCTCTACAGCGAGCTCGCTGACGTGGCCGCGCGACTGGGCGTTGAGACGCCAGCGAGCGACGACGGTCTCGCCGGCGCGCTGGTTGACATCGTCGAGCGGGCGCGCCGTGACTGCGTCGATCTCGAAGGCGTGCTGCGCCAGCGGGCGCTGGCGCTCGCGGCGGCGATTCGCACCATCGAGGGGGACACGCCGAGGGACGCCGTCGGCGACGCGAAGTAGCGTCGAGGCTGAGACAAAGGAGAGCGCGTGAGCGACATCGAACTCGTGAGAGGCCGCATGGTCCTCGATTCCCGGGGAAATCCGACCGTCGAAGCTGAGGTGCACCTGTCGTCGGGTGCGTCGGGCCGCGCCATTTCGCCCTCGGGTGCCTCCACCGGCAGCCACGAGGCGGTCGAGCTGCGCGACGGCGCGAGCGAGTGGGGCGGCAAGGGCGTGGAGAATGCAGTCGCCTTCGTCAACGGCGAGATCAACGACGCGCTCGAGGGATATGACGCCCGCGACCAGCGCGACGTCGACACGGCGATGATCGACCTCGACGGCACTGCGAACAAGGCGCGTCTCGGCGCCAACGCGATCCTCGCCGTCTCGATTGCCACCGCCAAGGCCGCCGCCCTCGAGAGCGGCCTGCCGCTGAGCCAGTACCTCGGCGGGGTGAACGCTCACGTCCTGCCGGTTCCGATGTTCAACGTCGTCAACGGTGGCGTGCACGCGAAGAACTCGATCGACTTCCAGGAGTTCATGGTCATGCCCATCGGCGCGGCCAACTTCGCCGAGGCGCTGCGCTGGGGCGCGGAGACCTACCACGCGCTAAAGCGCGTCCTTGATCAGCGCGGGCTCGCGACGGCCGTCGGCGACGAGGGCGGCTTCGCACCGGACCTGCCGGACAACGAGACCGCCGTCAAGGTCCTCGTCGAGGCGATCGAATCGACGGGCCGCGAGCCCGGCCGCGACGTGGCGATCGCCCTGGACCCGGCCACGTCGGAGCTCTTTCGCGACGGCGCGTACCACCTGGGTGGCGAGGGTCGCGTCTTGTCGAGCCTCGAGCTCGTCGAGTACTGGGCCGACCTGGTGACGAGCTATCCGATCGTTTCGATCGAAGACGGCATGGCCGAGGACGACTGGGACGGCTGGGCCGCGTTGACGGCCCGACTGGGCGAGAGCGTCCAGCTGGTGGGTGACGACAACTTCGTGACGAATCCCGTGCTGCTGCAAGAGGGCATCGAGCGCCGGGTCGCGAACTCGATTCTGATCAAGCTCAATCAGATCGGCACACTCACCGAGACCCTCGACACCGTGGCCCTCGCGCGCACCAACCGCTACACGACGGTGATCTCGCACCGCTCCGGCGAGACCGAGGACGTGACCATCGCCGACCTCGCGGTGGCCACGAACGCGGGCCAGATTAAATCTGGCGCCCCGGCGCGCACCGACCGGGTGGCGAAGTACAATCAACTCTTGAGACTCGAGGAATCACTCGGGGATCGTGCTCGTTTTCTAGGTGCAGCGTCTTTGTCGGGGGCGGCCGGTGTCAGGTACTCGTAATCAGGTGGGCAGTCATTCGTGGTGGATGATGCCCCTCGCGCTGGTCACCGCAATCGCCATGCTCGCGATGTGGTTCCCGGTGCGCACGTACCTGCACCAGCAGAGCCAGCTCGACGCCACCGCGAGCCAGATCTCGATGATCCAGCGCCAGGAGAAGGTGTTGAGCCTTCAGGCACGATCCATCTCCTCCAAGGCTGCCGCGACGCTGCTCGCGCGCCAGCAGTATCAGCTCGTCGAGCAGGGCCAGAGCCTGATCCAGGTGTTGCCCGGCACCGTCGCTGGCCACCCCACCCAGTGGAGTGGCGACCCCGGTAACCAGCCGCTAGTCTCGCCCTCGTCGGTGTCGAGCCTCGTGCCCAGCGCGCCGACCACCACCACTCACCACCAGTCGGGCTTCGTCGCGCGCCTCGTGCGCACCCTCGAGTTCTGGCGTTGACGTTTCGCGACGCGTCGCCCGACGACGTGGCAGTGATCGAGGCCATGCTGGGCCGTCCCCTCGCGGGACGCTGTGCGGTCGTCGTGCGCCGCGCTGGTTCGCCGGTCGTCATCGAGAACGAGCCGCACCTGCGTGACGGCACGCCCATGCCCACCCTCTACTGGCTGGTCGACCCGGCTCTGCACGAGGCGGTCAGCCGTCTCGAGAGCGAGGGCGGCGTGCACCGATTCGAAGAGATGGTGGATCCGGCGGCCCTCGCTGCCTGTCACGACGACTACGCCCGACGCCGCGACGCGCGCGTAGTGCGGCGCGACCTCGTGGCGCCCTCGGGCGGTGTCGGGGGAACGCGAACCGGTGTGAAGTGCCTGCACGCGCACCTGGCTAACACCCTCGTGGGTCACGCCGACCCGGTCGGCGCGATCGTGGCCGGCCTGGTCGACGTCGAGGGCTGTGTCAATGTGGACGTGGTCGCCGCGCTCGACTGCGGGAGCAACTCGACGCGTCTGCTGATCGCCAACGCCGCCGGGGCGCTGCACCGGGACTCTCGCATCACGCGCCTCAGCGAGGGTGTCGATGCCACGGGGGCTCTGACGGATCCGGCGCTCGCGCGCAGCTTCGCGGTTCTCGAGGACTACCGGCGCGTGATGGACGACTACGCGGTGACGCGTGGCCTGCTGGTGGCAACCTCGGCGGTGCGCGACGCGGTCAACGGTGCCGCGTTCATCGAGGGGGCCCGCTCGCGCGTGGGCGTGGACGCAGCGATCCTCTCGGGCACCCAGGAGGCGGCCTTCTCCTTCGCCGGCGCGACCGCCGACCTGGCGGCGTCGCCGCTGCCCACCCTGGTACTCGACGTCGGCGGTGGCTCGAGTGAGCTGGCCCTGGAGACCGACGGGGGCCTGGTGAGCTTTTCGATGCAGCTCGGATGCGTGCGCGTGACCGAGCGGGCCCTCGGCGCCGGCGTCGTCACGGCGACGAGCGACGCGGCCGCGCGCGCCATGATCGCCGCGGAGATCGAGCGCGCCTTCGCCGCGGAGCCGGCGTTCGCTCGCGCGGTCGGCGCCGTGCGCGTGATCGGACTAGCCGGGACGGTGGCGACTCTGGCCCAGCTCGACGCCCACCTCGCCGTCTACGACCGTGACGTTGTGCACCATCGGGTCCTCACGCGCGAGTGCGTACGCGAATGGCGCGAGCGCCTCGCCGGCGAGACGCCCGAGGAGCGAATGGCCCACCCGGGAATGGTGCGCGGACGCGAGGACGTCCTCGCGGCCGGTCTCTACGTGATCGAAGCGGTGATGGAGCGATTCGACGTGAGCGAGATTCTGAGCAGCGAGAGTGACATCCTCGACGGGATCGTCGCGTCGCTGCTTGATTAGCGCGACTCGCGTCGGCCTGCCACGATGGGAGGGTGAGGGACCGACGATGGTGAGCGCGCGCGGGTCGATCTACGCTCCGTTGAACCTGCACGGTCGCCGCGTCATCCTGCGCACGCTCAGCGACGCCGACTACGCGGGCTGGCTCGAGGTGCGCCAGCGCTGCCACGACTGGCTGGTCAAGTGGGAGCCGCGCTCGGCGCACTCGACGCACCTCGCCGAGGACCAGCGAAGTTTCGTCAGCCGCTGCGCGATCCGCGAGCGCGAGCGCCAGATGGGCACCGGTTTTGGTTTCGGCATCTTCTACGAGGGCCGCTTCGTCGGGGAGATCACGCTGTCGTCGATCCAGCGCGGCCCCCTACAGTCGGCCTTCATCGGCTACTGGATCGACGAGGCCGTGGCCGGCCGCGGACTGATGCCCGAGGCGGTCGTGACGGTCCTGCAGTTCTCCTTCGAGTCACTCAACCTACATCGCATCGAGATCAACATCATCCCGCGCAACGCCGCGTCGCGTCGTGTGGTCGAGAAGCTCGGGCTGCGCTTTGAGGGCATCGCCGAGCGCTACCTCGAGATCGACGGCGCGTGGGAGGATCACGCGCGCTACGCGGTCACCGCCGAGGAGTGGCGCGACCGCGCCCCCGAGCTCGTGGCCAACTGGCTTCTGCCGACCAGCGACTAGAGAACGACGATCTCTCGTCCACGCAGCTCGGCGAGGTCCGTGGTGCGCAGTCGGCCGCCGACGGCGGCGGCGATGCCCGCACCGGCGAGCGCGGCGTCGCGGGGCAACACGACGACGCCGTTGGCGCTGGACAGCGCGAGAACTAAGCCGTGGACTCTCACTTCGGCCATGGCACTTCTCAACTGAGCCGCGTCCACACCGAGATCGACCTCGACGGCGGGGTTCTGGTAGACGTGCTGGGAGAGTCGGCGCAGGTCGCGGATCATCGCGATCGCGTCGGCGCCCACATGGACCGTCGAGCCGCTCACGTCGTCCCACGTGACTGAGACAGGCCGTATCGACAGGTCGAGGCGCAGCGCCAGTGAGAGCATCTCGGCGTCGTAGGCGAAGCCGTTCGTGGTGGCGAGCAGGGCGAGCAGGCGCGCGGGCCCGGTGCGAAAGGCCTTCGCGCCGCACTGAGTGTCACGCAGGGCGAGACCCGTGTAGTGGCGCACGAGGAGGTGAAACACGTCACTCGCCAGGTTGCGCACGAGGGAGTCGTAGCGCACCCGACGGCCCTCGACCCGCGAACCCGGTGCAACGTCGACCTCCTCGAGAGTGGCCAACATGTCGGAGAAGTGGCGCGGGCTGATCGCCATGTCGGCGTCGGCCACCAGGACGCTTTCGCCGCTGGCCAGGCCAATGCCGAGGCGTACGGCCGCCCCCTTGCCGAGATTGGGCTCTTGGCGCACGACGAGGAGGTGCTCGAGGTGCCCGTAGACCGCGCGGGCCGCGGCCAGCGTGTCGTCACTCGAGCCGTCGTCGACGATGACGACCTGCGTGTCGGGGCCGAGGATGTCGAGCACCGGCGCCAGGCGAGCGAAACCGTCGGCCAGACGGGCTGACTCGTTGTGTGCGGGAATGACGATCGAGGTACTGATTCTTCTACCGTATCGGCTACGGGCGACCGGCCCCGATCAGGCCGAACGTGAACATCGGGGCGAGCGACACGGTGGTGCCCGAGTGGGCGGCGGCGATGATCGTGCTCGTGCCCCACGGTCCACTGCCGGCGTACATCACGACGTGGTCGACTAGGTGGTCGCCGTCAAGGTTGTAGTAGAAGAGCAGGTCGCCGGGCTGCAGCGCGGTGAGCGGCACGTGACGCAGCGCCGGCCACTGGGTCTCGGTGGTGCGAGGGATGGTGAATCCCGCCTTGGCCCAGGCCCACTGGACCAGTCCGGAGCAGTCGAAGCCTTTGCCAGGGGTCTCGCCGCCCCAGACGTAGGGCACGCCGATCTGGCTCTCGGCCCAGTGCAGGGCCGCCATGCCCTGTTTGGATCCGGCGGCGGTGCCGGCGTAGGTGGTGGGCGTCGCGCGCTGGATGGCCTGAAGGACCTCGTTGGCGGCGGCCTGGCCCCCGACGGCCGAGGCGGCAGCGACCGCCGCCTCCTCCTTGGCGACGTCGCGGTGTCGCGCGGCCTCGGTGCCGACGGCTATCTCGTAGGTGATGATCTCACCCTTGAGCTGCTTGGTCATCACCGCGAGCGTCGCCTGGGTCTCGTTCTCGTTGCGGATGTTCTGGGCGAGCAGGGCGCGCATCGTGTTGGTCTGATAGAGGGCGTTGGCCTCTTGGATCGCGACCTCGTGGATGGTGTGATCGAGCGACGTCTTCTGAGCCTGGTAGCGATCGCGGATCGACGTGAGGTCGCCAACGACCTGGTCCTCGAAGACCTTGCGCGCGTCGCTCGAGGTCACGCTCTGGTTGAACAGGGCGAGGATCTGCGCGTCGGCCGCGCCGAGCACGTAGGCACGCACCACCGCGACGACGAGCTCTTTGGAGGTCACCGAGACGGCCGCGCGCTTGGCCGCCTCGTTGCGCTTGAGCACCACGATATTGGCCTCGATGTTGGCCAGGGAGACTTTGGCGGCGTCGTAGGCGTTCGCGGTGGTCTCGCTGACTCGCTGCTGGTCGGCGAGCCGGGCCGACAACGCGGCGATCGCGGCCTGGGTTTGGGCGATGGATGCGCCGTGGGCGACCGCGGGCAGCAGGGTGCTCGAGATGACCGCCGCGGCGAGCGCTACCAGCCGAAGTGATCGAGTGGTGCCCCGACAACGCACGCGAACCATGCGTCAAGCCTAGTTATCGATTGTCAGAATGTCCGCAGTTTGAGAACAACGTTGGTGGGTTAGCGTGTCGGTAGCGTGAACGCGGGGGCGTAGCCCAATTGGCAGAGGCAGGGCGCTTAAACCGCCTCCAGTGAGGGTTCGAGTCCCTCCGCCCCTACCACGCCCCTGCGCGCCCGCTACGATGCGCCGGTGCGTCGTGTGGCTCCCTTCATCGATCTCGTCGTGGTCGTGGTGTTCGTGGCTATTGGTCGTGAACGTCACCATCACGGAGATGCGCTAAAGGGACTCGTCTCGACGAGCTGGCCCTTCGCGCTCGGCCTGGCCGTGGCCTGGTTGGTCCTCTCGCGCCGTTCTCGGCGCGGACTTAGCCTGCGTGATGGGGCGTTGGTCGTGGTCGTGACCGTCGCGATTGGCATGGTGGCGCGCGTTTTGGCCGGACAGGGCACCGCATTCGCCTTCATTCTCGTCGCGCTGGCCTTTCTGGGACTGGCAATGGAGGGTTGGCGCCTGATCGCGCGTCGGGTGTCGCGGCACCACTAGAACGCGGGGGCGTTGTTCTTTAGTAGCGTGGTCTCCGTGGCTAAAAGCGCAACAGGTAAGTGGGTCAGTCGAGTCGGCGCGTCGGGCGGCGGCAAGTCCTATCAGAAAACCCGTCCGGTCAACTTCTACGGGGCGTTGGCCGTCATCGTGGTGTTGGGCCTCGTGGCGACGGTGTTTTCGCGCTACGAGTACCAGAACCCCTCGAGCGCGGCCACCGGTACCCCGCCGGCCGTCGGTACGACCTGGTACGCGGCGCTCTCGATTGAGGCCTGCGGCAAGACGCTGCCGTTCCTGGCGCCGAATCCCTCAGCGAACGCGGGCCTGACCGTCCAGACCGCCGACGTCATCAAGATCAGTCCCGTCTCGGCGGCCGACTCGGGCTCGCACGCCACGCTGGGTCAGTTCGCGGCCGAGTACCCGGGCCTCATCGCGTCCTCCAGCGAGCTCGCGGTACCGACGGCGTCGGGCAAGTCCTCGACCACCACCACGTATCACAACGGTGACACGTGCCCGACCAAGTCGAAGTACGCCGGTCAGAAGGGTCAGGTCTCCTACGCCTACTGGACCTCGTTCGGCCAGAAGAAGCCCGTGGTGACCACCAACCCGGCGTCGATCAAGCTCACCCAGTTCCTTCGTGTGACGATGGCCTTCGAGCCCCAAGGCGTGACGCCCAAGGCGCCCCAGCAGGCGACTGTGAACGCGATGGTCGCGGCGAACGCGACGCCGACGACGACGAGCCCGCCGGCGACAATCCCGTCCACCACCGTAAAGCCCTTGACGACGGTGCCGACCACGGTACCGGCGACCTCGAAGACGACCACCACCGCGCCTAAGGGCTAAACGTGAAATCTGTCGTCCTCGTCGGCGGCATGGGGACCCGAATGAGGCCCCTGACGTATCACACGCCCAAGCAGATGTTGCCCCTCGTGGGTTCGCCGATCATCGAGTACGTGCTCGGCAACCTGGGCCGCCAGGGCGTGACCGACGCGGTCTTGTCGCTGGGCTACATGCCTGACCGATTCATCGAGGCGTACCCGGACAACGTGATCGGCGGCGTCAAGGTCAGCTACGCGGTCGAGCCCGAGGCCCAGGGCACAGCGGGGGCCATTCGCTTCGCGGCCGAACACGCGGGCATCGACGACACGTTCCTGGTGGTCAACGGCGACGTCCTGACCGACCTCGACGTCACGCGGCTACTGGAGTTCCACCGCTCGCGCCACGCGACGGCGAGCATCTCGCTGCACGCGGTCGAGGACCCGTCCCTGTTTGGCGTCGTGCCCACGACGCCAGATGGTCGCGTGATCGCCTTCGTCGAGAAGCCCCCGCGCGACGAGGCGCCCACCAACTTGATCAACGCCGGTGCCTACCTGTTCGAGCCGTCGGTACTCGAGCGCATCGACGCGGGACGTCCGGTGAGCGTGGAGCGCGAGACGTTCCCCGCGCTGGCCGCCGACGGTTCGCTCTTCGCGCTCGCCGACGAGGGCTACTGGCTCGACACCGGAACCCCCGCCACCTACCTGCGCGCCAACGTCGACGTCCTCGAGGGTCGTAATGGTCACCACGGACCTGCGTTGGTCGGTCTCGTCGACGCGACGTGGTGCCACCCGTCGGCGCGCGTGTCGCCCGACGCACACCTGCGTCGGGCGGTCGTGGACCGCGACTGCGTGGTGGGAGCTGGCGTCGAGCTCGACCACGTGGTCTTGATGCCCGGCTGCGTCATCGACGACCGTGCCGTCTTGAGCCACTGCATCGTCGGGCCGAGAGCGGTGATTGGCGCGGCCGCCACGCTCGAAGCAACCTGCGTGATCGGCGCGGGCGAGTTCGTCGAGCCTGGCGAGTCGCTCGCGGGCGATGTGCGCCGAGGCGAGGGCTAGCGAAAGAGATCGTCGTGGGGGCGGCGAATCAGGTCCCCGCCGACGGAACCCTCCCCGAAGAAGGACGCGTCGAGCCCGCGCAGCAGCGCGAACGGCGTCGCGGCGGCCTTGCCCATCACCAGATTCGCGGCCGCGGCGACTTCGTCGGCGATCGCCACCTCGGTGGCCTCGAGGACGCGCCCGTTGGCGTCGGGCGTGCCGCGCAGGTCGATCAACGCCCGTACTCCGGCCGAGCCGATCGCCACGTCGCACACGCCCTGTCGCCAGGCGCGTCCGAAGGTGTCGGTGACTACGACGCCGACTTCGACGCCGACGCGTCGACCGATCTCGCCGCGCAGGCGTCGCGCGGAGCGGTCCGGGTCGAGCGGTAACAACACTGCCGTCCCCTCGTCAGCGTTGGAGAGGTCCACGCCGGCGTTGGCGTTGACGAATCCGTGATGCGTCTCGGTGATGCGCAGCGCCCCTCGACGCCGTAGCACCCGGCGCGACTCGCTCTCGATGAGTCGGACCTTGTCGGCCTCGAGTCCCGAGAACGCGATCACGCGGCCCTCGGACTTGGCGACGACCTTGCTCGTGACGACCACCAGATCGCCCGAGTCGAGCGACAGTCGCGCGTCGCCCAGGGCGTCGAGCAGGTGCGCGACGAGGTCGTCGCCAGACACGACGGCCGCCGCAAGGGCCAGGGGCGTGATGGTGAGGCTCACGAGGTGACGACCAGTGCGAGACGGGCCGCGTTCGCGGGATCGGCCATGACCGTGGTCGTCACAACGCAGTCCATTCCCATGTCGCGCACCGCGTCGGCGTGGGCGGCGTCGACCTCGTCGATAACGAGTGTGCCGACGAGGCCTCGGTAGTACTGAGCGACTCCGACGCAGGTCGCGGGGTAGCCCATCTGCGCGAGGAGGCGATCGGCCGGACCCTTGAGGGCTGCGCCGCCCACGATCGGCGAGACCGCGATGACGTCATGGCGCCGCGAGGCGAGTCGCTCGCGTACGGGTGCAACCGCAAGTATCGGTTCGATGGACAAGAGAGGATTGGAGGGCGCGATCACGATGCGCGTTGCGCGCTCCAGGCTCGCCAACACCTCTTGCGTCGCGGTTGCGGACGTTGCTCCCTCGACGCGGATGGCTTGCACCGCGACGTCGTGGCGGTGGGCCACGAAGTACTCCTGGAAGCTCAGCTCGCCGACCTCGGTGTCGAGCATCGTCGCGAGCGGATCGTCGCTGACGGGCAAGAGTCGCACGCCCACGCCGTGGCGATCGGCGAGTTCGGCCGCGACCTCGCTCTTGGTCGCACCCTCAGCGAGGCGCTGGGTTCGATAGAGGTGGGTGGCCAGATCGCGATCGCCGAGACGGAACCAGTCCTCGCCCCCCAAGGCGGCGAGCTCGTCCATCACTCGCCAGGTTTCGCCGGTGAGCCCCCAGCCGGTCACCTCGTTGTTGAGACCCGCCAGGGTATAGGTGATGGTGTCAAGGTCGGGACAGATGGTGAGCCCGTGCAGCACGAGGTCGTCGCCGACGTTCACGATCGCCTCGAGTTCGAGGTCGGGCACGTTCGCACGCAGCGCGGCGAGGAGTCGCGCGGCTCCCACGCCACCGCTGAGTACGCTGATCACTCCCGAAACTCTAGGGGCGCTTTACTAGCATCGGGGTGTGAGCGAGGCGTTGACGCGAGAGTGGCCGGGTCGAGCCTCTGCGGTGGTGTTTCGGGTACGCGACGGCGCCGAGGAGCGTCTCGCCGCTGACGGGGACCTGGAAGAGCGTCGGGTGTGGGCCTCGGTGTCCAAGATGGCCGTGGCGATGGCCTTCGGCGTCGAGTTCGACTGGGGTCTGCATCGCTACAACGAAGCCATCGGTCCGCGGGGCGAGACGATTGCCGACCTGCTGAGCCACTCGAGCGGGGCGGGCCTCGAGGAGGGCGACGTGCGTGCGGCCGCGGGCGTGCGACGCGTCTACTCGAACTACGGGATCGACCTGGCCGTGTCGCTCGTCGTGGGCGACAACGAGCCCGCGACGTGGCTCGAGTCGCGGGTCTTCGCACCGCTCGGCATGGATCAGACGCGCCTCGAGGGTCGTGCCGCAGCGGGCGTCGTCGGATCGACCCGTGACCTCACGACCCTGGGTCTGGCCTGGCTGCGCCCCGACGTGCTCTCGCGCACGACGCGCGATCTGATGATCACGCCCTACGCGCCGGACCTGGCGGGAGTGGTGCCGGGCTTCGGCCGCTTCGACCCGTGCCCGTGGGGGCTCGGCCCCGAGGTGCGCGGCGACAAGGGCCACTGGATGGGAGAGTGGCCCGCGGACAGCTTCGGCCATTTCGGACAGAGCGGCGCGCTGATGCTGCTCAACGCGCGCGAGGGGGTGGGCGTCGTAGCCACGTGCACTGAGCCTTTCGGCGCGTGGGCCGTCTCATTGTGGCCGACCTGGACGAGCCAGATGCGAGCCCGGGCGCTCGCGTGAGCGACCCGGCCCTTCGCGTCGCGCTCGATCTCGACGGGTCGCTCGAGTCCCTGGGCAACTCGATGGACGACCTCGCCGACGCCCTGGCCGCGACCGGTGGGTGCGACCTGGTGCGCTTTCGCAGCACCAGCGCCCCGGGTAGCGGCGAGGCGCACCTCGCGGGACGTTGGCTGTTCCAGGTCGCCTGGCGCCAGGGTCGCGGCCGGGCGATCGACACGATGCTGCCGCCGGTGGACCTGGTGCACGTGGCCGGGCTGGCCACACCGCCCACGCGCCGGGTTCCCCTCGTGATTTCGGTGGATGATCTTCGCCCGCTGCGTGGCGAGTCGCGGACCCATCAGCGCGTTGCCCAGCTGCGTCGCGCCGTCGCCCACGGAGCCACCCTCGTCGCGTCGAGCCGCAGCGCGAGCCACGAGGTTCTCGACGTGCTTGACGTCGAACGCCACCAGGTCGTGGTGGTGCCGCCGGCGGTGCCCACGGTCGCGCCCACGCTCGACGGCCGCGATCTGGTGGTCAACGTCACTGGGGCGCTCGAGCGACTGCTCGACGTGGCCGAGGCGCTGGTCGAACTCGGCCAGCGCACGGGGTCGCAGGTGATTGTCTTGGCCAGCGACGAGGCGGGTGCCGTCGTGCGCGCCAGGGCGTCGGCCATGAGGGTGCGCTCACGACGAGACGCGCGTTCGGCCCTCGCGGGCGCTCGCGTGGTGCTGCACCTCTCGGACGGCGCGCGGTTCCCCTCCTTCGCTATCGCGGCGCTGGCCGCCGGCGTGCCGACCGTCGCGCGTTCGACCGCTATCAACCGCGAGCTCCTCGGCGGGGCGGCGGTGCTGGTGGAACGCAACGAGGACGTGGTCGGCGCCCTCGAAGAGATAATGGCGCGCGAGGCGCACCGGGCGGTCTTAATCTCGGCCGGACGCGATCGTGCCGTCGATTTCGCGCCGGTGACGGCGGCCAAGGCGTACCTCGACCTCTACCGCGGGGTCGTGCAAGGCTGGTCGGCGTGACGAGGCTCGTGGTCTCGATGGACCAGCTCTATCGGCCCCAGCCCGGCGGCATCGCCAGTTACGTTCGCGGACTCCTCCAGGGTCTCGCCGAACTCGACGGCGCGTGGGACGTGCGCGGATTGGCCCCGCGCGGGAACCTCGCCGACGTGCCGAGAGTCGCGACCACGACGATCCCCTTGGACGTCACGGCGCTCACCCGTCTGTGGCGCCTGGCCCCTATCGGAGTGCCCGCCGACGCCGACGTGGTGCACGCGACGTCCCTGGCGGGACCCTTCGCCGGGGGTCGGCGCGGCGCGATCCACTCGGTCGCCGTGCATGACCTGCTCTGGCGCGATCGACCCGAGGCGACCACCGCGCGCGGCGTGCGCTTCCACGAGGGTCGCCTGCGTCTCGTGCGCTCACGCGAGGCCATTCGCGTCATGGTTTCCTCGCCCGGGCTCAGCGAGCGGCTCCTCGCCGAGGGCTTCACCGCGTCGCGTCTGCACTCCGTGCGTCTCGGCGTGGATGACGCGACACCGGCCGCCGATAGCGCCGCCGTGGCGGCGGTGCTGTCGCACGCG
>JAJYGN010000064.1 GCA_021790675.1 Actinomycetes bacterium | reverse complement strand
CGCCATCGACGTGCACGTCGAAGCCGAGATCTTTTCGGCGCTACGGGCTCTCCTCGCTCAGCGCACGACGATCGTCATCGCGCACCGGCTCTCGACGATCGCTTTGGCCAGCCGGGTGCTACTGCTCGACGGCGGACGCGTCGTGGCCAGCGGCACCCACGACGAGCTGCTCGAAACTACTCCCCTCTACGGCGAGATCCTCGCCCAGGCAACGGAGGGCTGATGGCCTGGGGCGGCGGATTCGGCCACGGCGGCGGCGTGTTCGGCAGTCACACCTCGACGGCCAACGGTCTGCCCTTCGGCGGCATCCCGAGCGAGCTGATGGAGGAGGCGACCAAGCTGCTCGCCAGCGAGCCGGTTCACGAGCCCTCGCAACTCACCTTCTCGCCGGTACCCAGCGAGGCCGAGAAACGCCCCCTCTCACTGTGGCGCCTCGTGGGTGCGCACCGCGGCTACTTAGCGGCTGGCTCGCTCCTCGTCATCGTGACCGCTCTGGTCCTCCAGGCCGGACCCAAACTCACCGAGTACGCGGTGAACAACGGGATGCTGCCCCATCACCACTCGCTCGCGGTGATCGCCGCCTGCTCGGGGATCTACCTCGTGGTGACGCTACTCAGCGTGCTCTTCCAGCGCCTGCAGACCGACGTGACCGGCGTGCTGGCCTCGCGGGTCATGCACGACCTACGCGTGCGGGTCTTCACCCACTTCCAGCGCCTCAGCCTCGACTTCTTCACCGAGGAGAAGGCCGGCGTGCTGATGAGTCGCATGACGAGCGACATCGAGAACCTCCAACAGCTCGTACAGGACGGCATCAGCCAATTCGCCCTGCAGGGGCTGACCATGATCGTGATCACCGCGGTGCTCTTCTCGACCAACGTGGTGCTCGCCGCCTGGACCGTTCTGATCGTCGTGCCCGCCCTGGTGGCGCTCTCCATCTGGTTCCACCAGGCCTCCGAGCGCGGGTACCTCACGAGTCGCGACCGGATCGCCAACGTGCTGGCCGACCTCTCCGAGTCGCTCTACGGGATCCGCGTGATCACCTCGCACAACCGCCAACGGCGCAACATCGTCAATCACCGCCACGTGGTGGGGGCCTATCGCGACGCCAACCTCTACACCGGACGGGTCGCGGCCATCTACGGACCCTCGACCAACATGATCGGCATCCTGGGACAGGGCCTCCTGCTCGGCATCGGCGGACGGATGGTCCTCGAGCACCGTCTCAGCGTGGGCGCCCTGATCGCCTTCTTCCTCTACCTCAACCGCTTCTTCCAACCCATCCAGCTGCTGGTCCAGCAGTACAACTCGCTCCAGCAGGGCCGCTCGTCGATCACTCGCCTGCGCGGACTGTTGAACGAGGCGCCGAGCGTGCCCGAGAAGCCCGGCGCGCCCGACCTGGCGTCCATCGAGGGGCGCATCACCTTCGAGCACGTGGGCTTTGGCTACGACCCGGCCCGGCCGGTGCTCGAGGACGTCTCCTTGGAGATCGCCCCGGGCGAGTCGGTCGCCTTCGTCGGGCCGACCGGCGCCGGCAAGTCGACCCTGGCCAAGCTGGCGAACCGCTTCTACGATCCAACGACGGGTCGCGTGCTAATCGACGGCGTCGACCTGCGCGAGGTGACGCTCGCCTCGCTGCGCCGTCAGATCGGCGTCGTGCCCCAGGAGCCGTTCCTCTTCGCCGGCACCATCCGCTCCAACGTGCGCTTCGGCCGGCCCGGGGCCACCGACGACGAGGTCAACGAGGCGCTCGAAGTCGTGGGGCTCGCCGGTCTCATCGAGCGCCTGCCCGAAGGGGCCGACACCGAGGTCCACGAGCGCGGCCAGACCTTGTCGGCCGGCGAGCGCCAGCTGCTGGCCCTGGCTCGGGCCTTCCTCGCTCGTCCGCGCGTGCTGATCCTCGACGAGGCGACGAGCTCACTCGATCTGGCCAGTGAGACGATCGTCGAGGCGGCCCTGGATCGGGTCCTCGAAGGACGCAGCGCGATTCTCATCGCCCACCGCCTCACGACCGCCCAGCGCGCCGACCGGATCGTCGTGGTCGAAGGCGGTCGGGTGAGCGACGTGGGCACGCCGAGCGAACTCCTCGCGCGCCCGGGCAGCTATCGCGACATGTACGACGCCTGGCTCGCGGCCGGCGGGCGCGACGTCGCGGTCTAGACCATGGCCTTGACGGCCTCGATGAGCGAGGCCGCCGTCTCACCCGGCGCGGCGAGGGGATGCACCTGGAGATGCGTGACGCCGGCCTCGCGAAAGGCCGCGACACGCTCTTCTACGTAGCTGCGCGGCCCGCACAGCGTGGTCAACTCCAGGAACTCGTCGGGCACCGCGGCCTCGGCCTCGCGCTTCTTGCCGGCGAGGTAGAGGTCCTGGATCTCGGCGGCGGCGGCCTCGAAGCCGTAGCGACAGGCCAGCTCGTTGTAGAAGTTCTTGCCCTTCGCGCCCATCCCGCCCACGTAGAGGGCGACCATCGGACGCTGGAGCTCGCGCAACTTCACGATCTCCTCGCCCTCGCCGATGGCGAGCAGGCCACCCGCGGTGATCATCAGTTCGCCCAGGGCCGGGTCGCGCTTGGCGGTACCGGCGGCCAATGGGTCGCCCCAGACGTCGCGGGCGCGCTCGGGGATGAAGAGGATGGGGATCCAGCCGTCGGCGACCTCGGCAGTCATCGCGACGTTCTTCTCTCCCAGGGAGGCCACCCACACCGGGATCGAACTGCGCACCGGATGGGCGATGATCTTCAACGCCTTGCCCAGCCCCGTCCCCTGCTCGGGGGGCAGGGGCAGCGTGTAGTTCTTTCCCGCGTGCACCAGGGGCGCCTCGCGCTTCCACACGTCACGGCAGATCTCGATGATCTCGCGCGTGCGCCCGAGCGGGTTGGTATAGGCCACGCCGTGGAATCCCTCGATCACCTGGGGGCCCGAGGCACCCAGTCCCAGGTGGAATCGGCCGTCGGACAGCGCGTCGATGCCCGCTGCGGTCATCGCGATCAGGGTGGGCGTGCGCGTGTAGATGGGCAGGATCGCCGAGCCGATCTCAACGGTCTCGGTCAGCGCGGCGAGGTATCCCATCAGGGACGGACTGTCAAAGCCGTAGGCCTCGGCGACCCAGACGAGGTCGAGGCCCGCCTTTTCCATCTCGGCTACCTCGCGCGCGGCCTCCTTGAAGCCGCCCGCGTAGCTGAGCGTCGTCGATATCTTCACGATGTCCTCCCCGTCGCTACCAACTTATGACTTTCGTGCCTGCCGCCCGGTGTGGGCAGGCCCTACGCTGGATGTGAAGGCAACGGCGCCTTCCCATCAAGAAAAAAGGCTGGTGACAACGTGGTCACACACCCCGACCAGGCGACCCCCCACGAGTTCAATCCGTGGTTGCACGTGTCGTCTCTCATCGACAAGGCGGGGCGTCTGCTCGGCCTCGACGAGGGGATGATCCAACGGATCATCACCCCCGAGCGCATCCTCGAAGTGGCGGTGCCGGTGCGGATGGACTCCGGTGACATTCACATGTTCACCGGCTGGCGCATCCAGCACGACACCTCGCGCGGACCGGGCAAGGGCGGGATCCGCTTTCACCCCAGCGTGAATACCGACGAAATCGCCGCCTTGAGTGCGGACATGTCGATCAAGTGCGCGGTGGTGAACATCCCCTACGGCGGGGCCAAGGGCGGCGTCAAGGTCGATCCCGATGCGCTGAGCCGCTCCGAGCTCGAGCGACTGACGCGGCGCTACGCGTTCTCCATCGCGCCGATGATCGGTCCCGATCGCGACATCCCCGCGCCCGACATCAACACCGACCCCCAAGTGATGAGTTGGATCATGGACACCGTCTCGATGCTGCGCGGGCACAACACCCCCGGCGTAGTGACGGGCAAGCCCCTCTCCATCGGCGGCACTCTCGGACACGCCGGCGCGACGTCGCTCGGCGTGACGATCTGCACCGCGGCGATCCTCGAGCGACTGGGCCGGCCGATGAACGAGCAGCGCGTCGTCATCCAGGGATATGGCAAGGTCGGCGCCCCGCTGGTCAAGCTGCTCTCGGACCGCGGCATGAAGGTCGTCGGCATCGCCGACGTACACGGCGCGATCCACGTGCCCGAGGGGATCAGCTACTCGATCCTGGCCAAGCACTTCGCCGATGCCGGCACCGTCGTCGGATACCCGGGCAGCGTGCACGTGCCCGCTGACGAGCTCTTTACCATTCCCAGCGACATCGCCATCCCGGCCGCGCTCGGCGGGGTCATCACCGAGCAGGTCGCCGAGACGATGTCGGCCTCGATCATGATCGAGGCCGCGAACGGGCCCACCACGGGCGAGGGCGCCGCGGTGCTCGCTAGCCGCAACATCCCGGTCGTGCCCGACGTACTAGCCAACGCCGGCGGCGTCGTGGCTTCGTACTTCGAGTGGGCCCAGGACCTGCAGGGCTTCATGTGGGAGCGCGAGCTCTTCACCCAGCGACTGGAAAAGACCATGAGCGAGGCCTTCAAGTACGTCTGGCAGCGCCACCTCGAGCTCAACGTCACGCTGCGCGAGACGGCGATCGCCGTGGGCGTCGAGCGCATCGCCGAGGCCACCGCGATCCGCGGTCTCTTCCCCTGATCCTTCAACGACGAGGGCCCCGGGGCGACCCGGGGCCCTCGTCGTTGAACTAGTTCTGCTCGATGCGGTGCTCTGACACCTCGCGGTCAGGTCGAGCGAAGCCTTCGTAGATGGCGCCGACCACCACGATGACGAGCATCACGAGGAGCGTCACCCAGCCGTAGTTGAACAGGGCGCGGCCGCTCGTGATCGCGCTCGGCCACACGATGTTGATCAGCATCAGGGCGAGGTAGAGCATCGCGCCCACGGTGACCGGCATGCCCCACTTTCCGAGCTTGAACGTACCGCTCGGCTCCCAGCCGCGCCGTCGCGCGATGAAGGCACCGAGCACGGTGAGGAAGAAGGACAGGTAGATGCCCGACACGCCGAAGGAGACCAGCGCATAGAGCGCGTTGATGTTCGCCGGGTAGTCGAACCACAAGATGTGCACGGTGTGACTCGGATTCACAAGCACGAGGAGCAAGAAGAGGAACGGGACCACGACACCCGTCGCGATCGCGTTGACCGGTGTCTTGTGCTTGGCCGAGACCTTGCGCAGCGCCCGACTCGCCGGCACCGCGCCGTCGCGCGCCAGGGCGAAGGCCACGCGCGCGCCCGCGCCCTGGACCGCCGTTCCGCAACTGAAGAACGCGATGATCACCATCACCAAGAAGAAGTCCCCTAGCCAGCTCGGCAGCACCGCGATGATCGAGGGGATCCCACCCGTCACGACGCCACCGATGCCGGACTTGGGGGTCGCGAGCAAGAGGCCGAGCACCAGGACAAAGGACGCGATGCCGCCGTAGAGGAGGGCATTGCGCATGGCCTTGGGAACCTGGCGGCCCGCGTCGATCGTCTCTTCCGAGATGTCTCCCGCCGACTCGAAGCCGTAGAAGATGTAGACGTTGGCGAGCACCGCCACTAATGCCGCGCCAGTCAGCCAGTGACCGCCGAAGTTCACGCCGTAGGGGTTCGTCGCCACGTGCTCGACTCCCTGGGAGGAGAAGAGAAAGCCCAGTCCCTGGTGGAAGCCGTGGATGGCCAGCGCGATGAACACGCCGAAGGTCCCGATCGTCTCGACGTAGACCCCGTAGCGCGCCACGCGGCCCATGATTTTGGCCCCGATGGAGTTGAGGATGCCCGACAGCAGGATGATGGCGCCGGTGATCGCGAAGATCGTCACGTGATTCGCCGGGTTGAGGTGCGTCTTGAACCAGATGTTCGACAGGTCGGCCACGTAGCCCACGGCGCCCGAGTCGACCGAGGCCACCGTGGCCAGCAGCGCGAAGCCGTAGATCCAGCCGACGAACCACCCGTAGCGCGGGCCGACGTTGTACTTGCCGTACTGGTAGAGCGCGCCCGAGAGCGGATACTCACTCGAGAGCTCGCCGAAGACCAGCGCGACGAGCATCATGAATCCGACCACGACGGGCATCGTCCAGATGTAGCGCGGGCCGCCCGCGGCCAGACCGAGCACGTAGAGCGAGTAGATGCCCACCATCGGACTCAGGTAGCTAAAGGCCACCGAGAAGTTGTCAAAGAGCGACAGCACCCTCGACAACTCCTGGCGATATCCCAGCGCCGACAGCCGTTCGTCGTCGCGAGATTGCACAGTTTGTTCTGACATTGTTCCCCCTTGACGCGGTCAGCGCCGCGATGCCCTCACGTTACCCAGCAACCCACGTCCACCTCGGGATTATTGGCGGGCGCTATGGCATGCCACGCTGTGGCAATGTACGGACGTGGGCGAGAACGAGACGACGCGCGAGGAGCTCGAAGTGCTGGTCGCGGCGCTGACCGCCGAGGTCGAGCGGCTCAAGGACGAGCTGCGCCGGCTTCGACGCGACGCCCACGAGGTGCCGCCCCACTACCTCTAAATCCGCGCCACCGGTACACTCGCCTCGAGCGACGAATCGAGGTCCCATGACACGCATGCCGGCTGCCTTCGTGGGCCACGGGACGCCCATGAACGCCCTGGACCACAACCGCTACACGCAGGCCTGGAGCAACTTCGCGGCCACTCTTCCCGCGCAGCCACGCGCGGTGCTCGTGGTCTCGGCCCACTGGTACGTCGGGGTGACCGCGGTGACGGCGATGGTGGCTCCGCGCACCATCCACGACTTCTACGGATTTCCTCAGGCGCTCTTCGACGTGCGCTACCCCGCACCCGGAGACCCCGACCTTGCCGAGCGCGTCGCCGAGGTCGTCAAGCCCACCTGGGTCGGGCTGGACCACGACGGCTGGGGCATCGACCACGGCACGTGGTCGGTGCTCGTACACATGTTCCCGCGCGCGGACGTGCCGGTCCTGCAGCTCTCGGTCAACGCCGAGAAGCCCTTCGACTGGCACTTCGACCTCGGCTCGCGCCTGTCGTCGCTGCGCGACGAGGGCGTCCTCATCCTGGGCAGCGGCAACGTCGTGCACAACCTGCGCCTCATCGACTGGCACAGCCCCGGCCAGGGCACCGACTGGGCGCACCGCTTCGACGACGACGTGCGCGCCGTGATGACCGACGAACCCGCTCGACTCGCTGCGGCGAGCGAGCACCGCGACTACCGGCTGGCGGTGCCGACACCGGACCACTTCTTGCCCCTCGCCTACCTCGCGGGCCTGTCCGCGAGCACGGGTGCGGCCACCTCGACGATCGTCGACGGCTACGAGATGGGCTCACTCTCGATGACGGCCTACGCTCTCACGCAGTAGCTAGCGTCGCGCGCGCACCGCGCGGCGCACCGAACCAACCAGCGTGAAGGTCACCAGCAGCGGCAGAATCACCACGCCCGCCCGATGCCATTTCGCCACGTCGCTC
The DNA here is from genome assembly GCA_021790675.1 of Actinomycetes bacterium. Classification (GTDB taxonomy): domain Bacteria; phylum Actinomycetota; class Acidimicrobiia; order Acidimicrobiales; family RAAP-2; genus RAAP-2. The sequence continues at coordinate 5,623 of JAJYGN010000064.1, read as the reverse complement.
ACCAGGGCGATGAGCCCGATGGTGATGACGCAAGCGAGGAAGATCTCCGGGGTGTCTCCGACCAGGAAGTCCCACCAAAACCGGCCGAAACCCTTCAACGCGCGAGCGAGCAGCGCCATCAGGCCACCGCCACGTTCGTGGGCGACGCCTTGCGCAGCACCGAGATCGTCGCCGCGCACACGATCGCGTAAAACACCACGAAGATGAGCAAGAACGCGTCGCTGCCCGGCCAGGAGACCTTGAGACCCTCGCCGGTCCAGAACGTGCCGAAGCTCACCAGCATGACGCCCACTCCCATCTTCATCAGGTTCTCCGGCACGCTCGAGAGCTGCTTGGCCACGATGACCCCGACCACGCCCACGAGGACGATGGCGACGCCCGCTGTGGCGGCGGCGAGGCCGAGACGGTGAGCGGACGTGCCCAGCGTCAAGACGGCGACGACGACCTCGAGCCCCTCTAAGAACACACCTTTGAAGGCCATCACGAAGGCGATGCGATCGCGGTCGGGCCGGGTCGCGACGGCCTCGAGCTCAGCCACCGTCTCGCGGTAGATCTCGTCCTCGTCGTGCAACGCCTTGAGCCCACTCGCGCGCAGGATCGCCTTGCGCAGCCACTGCATCCCGAAGATCAGCAGCACGCCGCCCACGACGAGGCGCAGCGCGGAGAGCGGCACATGCACCAACGCCGGGCCGAGCACCGCGACCAATGCGGCGAGCGCCGCGAGGGCGACTCCCGTGCCCTCAAAGGCGCTGCGCCAGCCGCGGGTGTGGCCCACCGCGAGCACGATGGTGAGGGCCTCGACCATCTCCACCGCGCACGCGAGGAAGACCGCGCCTACGAGCACGATCGCACTCGAGGTCACTGTTGTCGCGATCACGTTCGGTCAACTCCTTCTGCGTCAGCCAGGACGAAGCTCGATTCGGCGTCGAAGCGCACTCGTACCGCGCTGTCGCGCTCGTGTCGGGTTTCGTCAAATACCTTAGTGATGATCTCGTTCTCGCCGACCTGAACCACGTGCTCGTAGCCACGCCCCACGAAGGCCACGTCGCGCACCGTGCCGGCGATTCCCTCGTGGCGCTCACGGGAGAGCCGCACGCCCGCGGCGCGCACGTAGAGGCGGGCACTGGCACCCGCCGCCAACGCCACGGGCGCGTGGGCGCGTACCCGGTAGTCGCCCGCGAATGGCAGCGCCACGTCGTAGCCGTGCGGTCCGCACCGGCACAGCACCTCGACCGGCACGTCGGCGGCGAGACCGGTAAAGCGCGCCACGAAGGCGTTGACGGGTTCGCGGTAGACGCTTTCGGGCGGGCCGCACTGCACCACGCGGCCGTGGTTGAGCACGCAGATCTGGTCGGCCATCGCGAAGGCCTCGCCCTGGTCGTGGGTGATGTACACCGCAGTAACGCCGACTTCTCGCGTCAGCGTGGAGATCTCGATGCGCAACTGCTCACGGCGATCCGCGTCGAGGTTCGAGAGCGGCTCGTCGAAGAGCACGAGGCCGACGTCGGCGGCCAGGGCGCGCGCCAGAGCGACACGCTGCTGTTCACCGCCCGAGAGCTGGTTCGGGTAACGCTCGGCCAGAGGGGCAATGCCGACGCGCTCCAAGAGGTTGTCCACGCGAAGGCGGCGCTCGGAAGCCGGCCACGTAGCCAGGGCGTAGCCGACGTTCTGGCGCACACTGAGGTGCGGCCAGAGCGCGTAGTCCTGAAAGACCATCGAGAGGTGGCGCTTGTCCGGGGTGAGGAACGTGCGCGACCCCGCCACCAGCCGGTCGTCGATCTCGATCTCGCCGGCGTCGGCGCGTTCGATGCCCGCGAGGCAGCGCAGCAGCGTCGTCTTTCCCGACCCCGAAGGGCCCAACAGGACGAGGAACTCGCCGCGCGCCACGCTGAGCGACACGTCGTCCAAGACCACCTTGTCGGAGAAGGCCTTGGTAAGGTGACGCACCTCGAGGGAAGCGGCCTTCACGCGCCCACCCCACTCCAGCCAATACGCTGCCATCCGCGCGGAGTCACGACGCGATAGAGCCCCAGGGCCGCCGCGATCACGACGAAGATCTCGACGAGTCCCACCACCGTCATCGCGGTGCCCGTGCCCAGCTGGAAGTTGCCCAGGTACGCCTGGATCGTGACCGAAAGCGGCTCTTGGCTCGGCGGGTAGAGGATCTGACTGATCGGCAGTTCCGAGATCGTCTTGGCGAAGGTGAGGAGCCAGCCCCAGAGCATGACCCGTGACATGAGAGGCAGCGTCGTCGTGCGCCAGGCGCGCCAGCGAGCGGCGCCGTGGACGCGAGAGGCCTCCATGAGAGACGGCTGAACCTGCGCGACCGGCCCCGAGAAGAATCGGGTCTGGCCGGGCAGCGCCGTTGCGACCAGGGCGAGCACGAGCAGCGGCATCGTCTTGTACAGATCAATCACGTGCGTGGTGAGGAAACCCTGGTTGTAGAAGAACACGTATCCGACTCCCAACACCACCCCCGGCACGGCGACCGAGCCCATGAGCATCACGTCGGTCAGGCGCTGACTCCAGTGCGAGGAGCGCAGCATCAGGCGCCGCGCGAAGACGAGCGCGAGTGCCACCGTGGCGCTCGCCGCGATCAGACCGAGCTGGTTCGACAACATCAGCGGCGCGGCGAAACCCTTACCCGCGATGGAGGGTGAGAAGACCTGGTGGTAATAGACGCTGGTGAAGTGAACGGACCCGGCGGCGTAGATCCCCAGGTCGCGCAGGAACGACCCAAGGACGGCGCCGCCCACCGGGACGCCGAGCCCGATCGCGAAGACGAGTGCCACCGCGGCGCTGACGGCCAAACGGGCCGACGTGGAGAACTCGCGTCGTCGCACCTCACGAGCGCGGCCCGAGAGCGTCGCGTATGAGCGCCGACGCGTCACGACGGACTGTAGGACGATGGGTGGGACCGTCGTGAGGATGAGAATCAGAGCGATCACCGCGGCCACCGAGAAGTTCGCTGGATACGTGCTGATTGAGGCGAACAACGTGTAGGTCGCCATCGGGAAGTGGCTGTGGTAGGCGAGGGTGAAGGGCACTCCGAAGTCGCTCATCGTCTCGGCGAAGCTGATGGCGAAGGCGCTGAGCAGCGCCGGCGCAATCATCGGCACGACCGTGCGCAGCGTCGCGGCTCGTCCTGCGCCGTGAATGCGCGCCGCGTCCTCGAACTCCGAACCCAGACCGAGCAGACCGGCCGAGACGACGAAGTAGGCAAAGGGTAATGAGGCGATCGACAGAACGGTGATGATGCCGAAGGGTCCGAGGAACTCCCCGTAGAGCCATGACGTCGACACGCCGAGCGCGGCCGCCGAACCGTAGGGCTGCAGGACATCCACCCAGCTCAGGGTCATCATCCAGCTCGGTATCAGGAAGAGGAGCCACATCAGAACCGGCCAGAGTCGGCGCCCGTAGACGTTCGTGCGCTGGACGAGCCAGGCCAGCGTGGTGGCCATCGCCACGGCGAGGGTCGCGACCACGAGCGACACCCACAGCGAATTGACGATCCCTTGGCCGGTGACACCCGACAGTGCCTGAGAGAAGTAGCGCAACGTGAAGTACTGGGGACCCTGGCCAAAGAGCCGTGGGCTCGTAGCGAGCAGGAGGAAACTGCCCACCGGCGCCACGATCAGGAGACCCAGGATGATCCACAACATCGAGCCAGAGAGCGCGAGGCTCGCCCGCCGGTTCGATGTGTGCCCGATCTGAGGTGTCATCACGATCGTCCTTGCGTAGGGGACGGCACCGCGGCGAACCGCGGTGCCGTCAGGGATGGTTAGCTCGTCGGGGAGGACGCGATCTAACCGTTGTTGATGTTGTTCGTGAACCACGAGTTCACGGAGTTCTCGAGCGGACCCCACACGTAGGGGTTGATAGTCAGCATCGGCACCGAGGAGAGGGGCGGGATCACCTTGTTCGCGGGCTTCTCACCGTTGAGCACGGGCCAGAACAGCGAGTCGCCCTGGGGGTCACCGGTTTGCATCGCGTGCTGGCCCGCGCGGCTCAACAGCCAGTCCACGAACTTCTGGGCCTCGGCGCGGACGTTCTTGGGCATCAAGCCATCGATGCCGACCACGCCCGGCAGAGCAATCGCCGGCTTGAGGTAGGTCACGCGGATCGAGGGAGAGGCGCTGAGCTCCTGGCCGTAGCCAGCCGACGACTGGATGATCGCCATCTTGATCGCGTGGGACTGGATTGCGCCGAGGGTCGGGCCGTTGGTCGCATTGATCACCAGGCCATTCGCCTTGAGTTTGGTGAGGAAGGCCTCACCGTCGCGCACCGACGCCGCCGTTGAGCCTTTGGTGTAGTGGCCCAGAAAGTCCATGATGCCCGCGATCATCGGGTACGTGGGTCCCGACTGGGTCGGGTCGTTCATGCCGAGCATTCCCTTGTATTTGGTCGCACTCAACTGGGCCCAGGTCTTAGGCAACTGGGACTTGGAGATCTGCGCCGAGTCGTAGACCAGTGCTCCCGTCGCGGTGAGGCCGGTGGGCACGAAGCTGCCGTCGGCCGGGATGTTGGCTCGACCCACAGCGTTGAAGCTCACCTTGGGCACGATGTGCTTGGCAAGCAGACCCTGTCGGTCGAGTGCCGCGAAGGCGGTCGCCCCATCCACCCAGAGCACGCCCCACTTCGGATTGTGGCCCTCGGCTTGGATCTGCTGGAGGAGCGGTCCCGTCGAGTTGTCATTGAGCGTGACGGCGAATCCCGGGTGGGTCGCGTTGAACGCGTCGACCGCGGCCTTGTCGTAACCCTGGGCCGAGTAGACAACGAGGGTCGGACCGGCTGCGCTCGCAATCGACGTCGGGACGAGCCACGCGGCGGTGGCGGCGAGAACGGCGGAGGCGAGAACGGCTCGCTTCATGATGTAGTTGATCTTCATGGTCCCCTGTTTAAGGGGCGCGTCTTATCTGCGGGTGACCATCACGGCACGACCACGAAAATCCTTCGCGACGGCCGATCAATCTTTTGGGCGCTGATTGATTCAGTGAGCCGTCGGAGCGGGACCTTGTTGGACGCGCACGACCAGGGCGAGCAACGTGATCCACACGCCGATCACCAGGGCGAGCAGCACGACCACCACCCACCGACCGATGAGACCATCGGGCCGCAGGCTCTGCACCGGTCCCGCGAAGGGGTCGGTCTGTGCGGCCGTCACCGTCAGCACCGCGCTGGCCAGCACGGCTCCAGTCGCGTCCGTCGCCGTCGCCGCGAATCGCTGGAGGCCCGGCCACGTCGGCTGGTAGACAATCGTCGCGACGCCCGACGCGTTGGTGCTGGCCGAACCGACGAGCAGCTCGGGCGCCCCCGAGAACTCCTCGAGGTGAACGTAGAAATTGACCCTAGTTCCAACCAACGGGGCCGAGCCCACGGCCTCGACCCGGGCGGAGAGTTGGACACCCGCTCCCGACGACGGGGCACTCGAGGACAGCGCGAGAGTGGCGTTCGTCGCCGCGGCCGCGGGCAGCGCGGCGGCGGCCACGACGAACAGCACGACTCCACCGAGAGCGCTGAATGCGCTTCGCACTCGAAACAGACACGGTCGCGTCGTCATACGCTCGCCTCCAGGTTCGCTTCGTGGCCGGCCTCGTTGATCTCCTCCATCTCGGCCATCGGC
>JAJYGN010000065.1 GCA_021790675.1 Actinomycetes bacterium | reverse complement strand
CGAGGGGATCCCGCACAGCCCGAAGCCGCCCACGGCGATCGACGCGCCGTCGGGGATGTCGGCCACCGCCTCGGCGGCGGTGGCGATCACTTTGTCCATACGCACCCCCCTGCTGTTGCTACCCACATCCGCCCGCTTTCGCTCAACAACTTCGATTGACCCGGGCACCGCACAACCCTCACGGCGACCGTCCAGCCAACCCGGCACGCGCAAGCACCCGTCGGGCCTGCGCGATCACGGGACCGTCGACCATCACGTCACCCAGCCGGAAGACGCCTCCACTTCCCTCGGTGAAGGCGAGCACCTCGCGTGCGAAACGGACTTGCTCGTCAGTTGGCCGGTAGGCTTCGCGCACGACGGCGATTTGCGATGGATGCACACACGGCGTGGCCATGAAGCCCATCGCGGCGGCGTCCTCCGCCTCGACGCGCTGACCCTCAAGATCCCCGAAGTTCAAGAAGACCGTGTCGAGCGCCCCCACCTCGTGGCACCCAGCCTCCAGGAGCGCTCGAGCTCTCGCGTACCGCGACAGGTCACTGAGCGATCCATCGACGTGGCGGCTGGCGTTGCCGCCGAGGGCAGCAACCAGGTCCTCGGCGCCCCACATAAGCGCAATCGTGTTGGGACACGCCGCGATCTCATCGGCATTGCGCACGCCGGCCGGTGTCTCACACAGGGCAATCACTTCGAGGGGCGCCAGGTCACAGATCTGTGTCGCGGTGGTCGTCTTGGCCAGCATCACCCGGCGGAAATCGGTTGCCATGACGGCATCAAGGTCGCGCTGGTGCTCGTCGGTTCCCACCGGATTGATCCGGACGATTGTCACGTCTGGATCGAGGTTCGCGGACCGCAACGCCTGGCGCGCGAAGTCCCGTCGATCGCGAGCGACGCCGTCTTCGAGATCGATCAAAACCACGTCGGCCAGCCGGGCCGCCTTGGCGAAGCGCTCTGGATGATCCGCCGGGCAGAAGAGGAACGCCGGACCCGGTGCAACCCACCTCAAGGCGACCCCGCCGGTCGACAGAGTATCAATGTCGCGCGCTCGCACCGGGCAACCACGATGCCGTTCTGGTTGCGAGCGGCGTGCGCGAGGCGCACGACGCCCTCGCCGGGGCGGCTGGACGACAGGCGTAAGCCGGTGACGAGGGTTTCCGCGTAGAGCGTGTCGCCAATGTGAACGGGATGGGGAAAGATCACCTCGGTGAAGCCCAGGTTAGCCACCAAGGTTCCAAGCGTCAGTTGGCTCACGGAGAGCCCGACCATAGTCGCCAGCGTGAAGAGGCTGTTCACGAGTCGTCCACCGAACGACTGGGACTCGGACCACGCCGCGTCGAGGTGGAGTGGCTGGGTGTTCATCGTCAGCGTCGTGAACAGCACGTTGTCGGCTTCAGTCACCGTCCGTCCCGGTCGATGATGATAAGTCGTGTTCAGATCGAACTCCTCGAACCAAAGGCCTCGCTGCTCGACAAGCGGCCCTCGCGGCGTCTCTCGTATCGTCACGAATCCTCCCATGTCCCGATTGCGGCGCTTCCCCCACTGCCGCGGGCGAAGCGCCGGTGACTCGTTCTCGCACTTCAGACCCAACCAGTCGCGGCTCTCCCGAGGACTGGCCAGGTGACGGCAAATGGCACCGATGACCTCCTTGGCCCGGGTCGCTCGCAGCCCCTGACCGAGCGCAGTTGACACCACCGAGTTCACGATACGTAGAGACTCGGTGACGGAGCGGTTCTGATTCTTCTCCGTGAATGTCTCGGTAGCGCTCGCAACAGCAGCGACCTCGATGGCGCCGCGTGCGAAGGCTCGTTCGAGTCCCCGCACACTTGGCACCAGACTGGGTCGCGAACGATACCGCCCATGTCAAGGCGTTCGAGTAGGCCACTGCGTCCGCGAGTCGAGAAACTCGTCGTGGTTCCGCCACACTGGTCACCTCGACCACACTGGTCACCTCGACGGCGGCGAGGCACTCACCCGCCAAACAATCAATGAACTCAGCCTTTACCGCAATGTAGAAGCTACGCGCCTCGTTCTGGAGTCCGTTGTGTGGTCCCAACTGATAGATCGTGACGCGAGATACGGGATCGCCGATTCCAACCGCGTCCCACATGCAGTTCATCACTGTCACCTCGCCTCGACAACAAACATGGTGGCTCCCATAGTGACGTTGTCGCCTTCTCGTATGCGCACGGCGGTGACTACTCCGTCAAAGGGCGCGATCAGGGAGTGCTCTATCTTCATCGCTTCCATCACGCCCAAGACATCATTGCGCTTCACGTACGCGTCCACCGAGACGGCTACGACCTTCACTACTCCCGGCATGGGTGCATCGACGCGACCATCGGATGTCTCGACGAGCGCCGTCGCACTGCGTGCACGACGTCTGAGCGTGTGCGTCGCTCCGTGGTAACTAAGGAACTGCTCGCTCGGGCCGCTAAACAAAGAAAACCGCTCCACGCGACCGTCAATCTCTGCGATCAGCGCGACGAGATGGCCCTCGACTCGTGTACCCAGATGAACAACGCGAATTTCGCTCCTCCAGAGAGCCGAGGAGACAGTCTGAGCCTCAAGATCGACATCGACGATCAACTCCGCCGAGTCAAGGTCCAGCTCGATCCGTAGCGGCGTCGCCATACCTCTCAATCGCCATCCATCGCCCGTGTTGAATGGGTCAGTGGGATCGGCATCGAGGATGTTCGTCGCCGTCACCCACGCCGCCGCGCAGGCCACGGCGACGGGGGTCTCACCACAGAAGGCACCCGAGTGGTGATCGAGCCACGCAGTGTCGATCTCGACTGCATCGAACTCGTCCGAAGCCACCAGTTGTCGCAGGAACGACAGATTTGTCGTCACGCCGACAATTACCGTCTCGTCAAGGGCGGCGATCAACTCCCGCCGTGCTGCCTCGCGCGTTGATCCGTAGCTGATCAACTTGGCAACCATGGGGTCGTACCAGACGCTCACCGTCTGGCCGGCCTCCAGCGCGGAGTCCACCCGTACACGAGTGGGCCAGTTCAGCGCCGCGACGGAGCCCGCTTGGGGAAGAAATCCGGATCCGGGGTCCTCTGCGTACACACGCGCCTCGATCGCGTGTCCGACTGAGACCAGATTCTCCTGCGCGAAGGGGAGCTTCCCGCCCTGGGCGATCTCCAACTGCAGGGCCACCAGGTCGCGGTGTGTGGTGAGCTCGGTGACCGGATGTTCCACCTGAAGACGTGTGTTCATCTCCAAGAAGTAGCTGCTCTCGCCCTCGACCAAGAACTCCATCGTGCCAGCATTGACGTAACCCACCGCTCGCGCCAATGCGACCGCTGCGGCACGCAACCGTTCACGGAGGGAACTCGAAATACTCGGCGCAGGCGCCTCCTCAACGACCTTCTGGTGACGCCTCTGAACTGAGCAGTCACGTTCGAAGAGGTGAACCACATTGCCATACTCGTCAGCGAGCACCTGAACTTCGATGTGGCGTCCATGTTCCACGTAACGTTCGATGAACACCGCGTCGTCGCCGAACGCGGCCGCCGCTTCGCGTCGTGCGCCCACGACCGCGTCGCGCAACATCACCGCGTCGCGTACGATACGCATCCCCTTACCGCCACCGCCGGCGGTGGCCTTAACCAGCAGTGGGAGTCCGACCTCGCGGAGTGCCCTGACGACAAGTTCCTCCACGTCGGTACCCTCCACTGCCGGGGTCACGATGAGACCCGCGTTGGTGGCCGCCACTCGGGCACGGTCTTTGCGACCCATGAGATCAATCACATCGGGAGGTGGTCCCACAAAGACAAGCCCCTCACGAACCACCGCCCGCGCAAAGTCCGCGCTCTCCGAAAGAAACCCGTAACCAGGATGAATGGCGTCAGCGCCGGTACGTCGGGCGGCATCCAGAATCGCTTCGATTGACAAGTACGACGAAACGGCGGCCGGAGGTCCAATGCGAACCGCAACATTAGCGTTGCGCGTGTGGGGCGCACCCCGATCGGCATCGGAGTACACGGCAACGGTGGTCAGTCCCGCGTCGCGGGCACTACGAATGATTCGTGCCGCGATCTCACCGCGGTTCGCGATTAGCAGAGTGTTAAAGCGCCGCGCCGTCATCGCCCACCTCGAGTCAGGGAAGAAGCGGTAGCCATCACTACATCCGAAAGATTCCGTACTTCGGATCGCTGATGGGGGCATTAGCCGCGATGGATAGACCGAGGCCGAGAACTCGGCGCGTGTCGAGAGGGTCGATGATGCCGTCATCCCAGAGCCGAGCAGTCGAAAAGTACGCAGAACCCTGGTGTTCATACTGATCGCGGATAAGTGCCTTGAACAGCTCCTCGTCCTCGCTGGACCAGGTGGTTCCCCGAGCCTCGGCGTTGTCACGACGAATCGTGGCCAGCACCGAAGCCGCCTGTTCGCCACCCATGATCGAGATGCGCGCATTCGGCCACATCCAAAGGAAACGCGGGTCGTAAGCGCGACCGCACATTCCATAGTTACCTGCCCCATGGGAGCCGCCAATCACAACCGTGAACTTGGGAACGACCGAGCACGACACTGCGGTCACAAGTTTCGCCCCATCCTTGGCAATGCCGCGGTGCTCGTAGTCGCGTCCCACCATGAAGCCGGAAATATTCTGTAAGAACACCAACGCGACACCTCGTTGATTGCACAACTCGACAAAGTGCGCGCCCTTCAGCGCCGACTCGCCGAAGAGGATGCCATTGTTCGCCACGATGCCCACCGGGTAGCCCCAGATTCGAGCGAAGCCGCAGACGAGGGTCTCCCCGTAGAGCGGTTTGAACTCGTTGAGGCGCGAGCCATCAACCACGCGACGAATTACTTCGCGTACGTCGTAGGACACGCGAGCGTCAACAGGTACGATCTCATACAGCTCAACGGGATCCATGGTCGGCTCTTCGACTGACTCGCGGCGCAGCGATGCTGGCTCACGCCGTTCAATCGTCGCGATGATCGAGCGCAGTATCTTCAAGGCGTCCGCGTCGTCTGCGGCCAGGTGATCGGCGACGCCCGACTTGCGGGCGTGAACATCCCCGCCGCCCAACTCCTCGGCCGTCACCACCTCACCGGTCGCCGCCTTGACAAGTGGCGGTCCGCCCAGAAAGATCGTTCCCTGACCGCGAACGATCACGGTCTCGTCCGACATCGCCGGTATGTACGCACCGCCCGCCGTGCATGATCCCATCACCGCTGAAATCTGCGCAATACCCGCTGACGACATTCGCGCCTGATTAAAGAAGATCCGCCCAAAGTGCTCGCGATCCGGGAACACCTCGTCCTGCATCGGAAGATAGCCTCCACCCGAGTCGACCAAGTACACGCAGGCCAGACGATTCGCTTCGGCGATCGCTTGGGCACGCAGGTGCTTCTTCACGGTGAGCGGATAATAGGCACCCCCCTTCACCGTCGCATCGTTAGCCACGATGACACAGTCACGCCCTTCGATGCGACCGATACCAGTGACGATGCCAGCCGCGCTCACCTCCTCGTCGTACACGCCATACGCGGCGAGCGGTGAGAGCTCAAGTAGTGATGTTCCGGGGTCGACCAGACGGTTTATGCGATCTCTGACCAGTAGTTTCCCTCGCTCGACATGTCGATCGCGTGAGGATGTCCCGCCACCGTCTCTCACTACCTCCAGACGTAGGCGCAACTGCTCGGACAACTCGCGGAGGCTGGCCCCAGGCAACGTCAGTGACCTTTCTTGAGGCGAAACGCCTCGCGGGCCGAGGCCGCATCCACCGTACCTACAAGACTCAGCAACTGCTCGGCCTCTAAGTCCAGTTGAGTGGCCATGTCGTTTTCCAGTCCAACATCCACTGCAATCTTGGCCAGACGTATGCTCGCACCCGGCCTGTCGAGCAATTGCTCGACTACTGCATTGACCCTGCTCCCCACGTCGTTGTCGTCGACGACCCAGTTCACCAGTCCCAGACGCTGCGCATCGACCGTCCCAATGCGCTCACCAAGAAGTAGCAGTTGCTTAGCGCGCAGCGGTCCGAGCAACCGAGCCAGCAGCATGGTCGCTCCGCCGGTGACACTCAGACCCACCTCCACCTCCGGGAAGCCAAAAATGCATGAACGCGTGGCTAGCACCAAGTCCGCCGCTAGAGCGAACTCGAACCCCCCGCCGAGGGCGTAGCCATGAACTACGGCAACGACGATTCCGCAATGTCCGCGCATCTTGCGAGTTATGTCCTGAAGTCCATCGACCCACGCCCGTGATGTCAGCGCCGACTGGTCGTCCTCCACCAGGTCGTGCCCCGCGCAAAACACTCGACCCGCCCCACGCAATACCACGACGCGCGCGTCATCGGCAGTGGCCCTGTCCAACGACTCCACGATACCTTCCACCAGATCCGCGGAGATCGCGTTGAGGCGATGAGGCCGATTGAGCGTGATCCACGCCACACGTCGTTCATCAATCTGATAGTCCACTGGAGCCGCAAGAGGGTGCGCCAGGGGACCTAACTGATCGTTCATACTGACCCTTTCTTGGTGACTATTCCAGGCGCATTTCTTCCCGCATCCCAGGTAGCTGCGGTGATACCCATGGCGCGCAGACGAAACTTCTCCACCTTCATCGTGGGTGTCTTGGGTAACTCGGGGAGAAACTCAACGTAGCGCGGGACCATGAACGACGCGGCGCGCTGTTCGCAGTACGCCAACAACTCCGGGGCCGACAGTTCCTCGCCGGGACGAACCACTACATACACCTTGATGTCCTCTTCGGTCAACTCACTGGGAACTCCGATGGCGGCGGCCTCGAACACCGCAGGGTGGCTCACCACAAGCTGTTCGACCTCAAATGCTGAGATATTCTCACCGCGACGCCGAATACTGTCCTTTATTCGCCCCAAGAAATAGAGGTACCCATGGTCATCGAGTCGTCCGAGATCGCCCGTGTGAAACCAGAGTCCGCGGAACGCTTCAAGAGTCTCCGTGGGCATGGCGAAGTACTCGGACATGACGGTGCCGGTCTCTCGCGGACGAACCAGGATTTCGCCGATCTCGCCTGGACTTAACAGGTCACCATCGGCGTCCCCAATCGCGACGTTGAACTCATCAACCACTCTCCCGCACGATCCTGCTGGTCGCTCGCCCTCGAGGGGCTCGTAGACTGGGACTCCCGCGTCAGTAGAACCGTAGACCTCGTACAACCGGAAACCAAATCGATCGCGCCATTCGCGATGCCACTCGGGCATCGGCACACCCCACGCCAAGCGCACACGGTGCTGGCGCTCCAAGGGGGAGGGTGACTGTTTCCAGAGGATCGTCAACGTCGCACCCATGAAATTGAATATCGTGGCGTCGAAGTCGATGACCTCCTCCCAAAACCGCGACGCGCTGAAACGAGCCCCGATCGCCACGGTCCCGCCAGCGACGAGTGCCGCCACCAGCGTGAGTGTCACTGCGTCGATATGAAACAGTGGAAATGGCGTGTACAACACATCGGCGTTTGTGATCGCTAGATACTTCACGTGTAATTGCCCTTGGCGCAATAGATAACGATTCGATAGAACGCACGCCTTGGAGGGACCGGTGGTTCCCGAAGTGAACAGCATCATTGCGGCGTCGAGATCTTTGACGGTGCCTCTTGGTTCGTGAGACAGATCACTCGCCAATTCACCGAAACTGGAATAGCGAAGTCCTCGATGCTCGGGGTGACCCCCAGTCGCAACACCGCGAACGACGACCTCGACGAGGTCGGGGAGTTCGTCGAGCACGGCGTCAATTTCACCCACGAGCGAACCATCCACGACCACGATGGGACATCGGGTGAGAAGAAGCGTGTGAGTGAGGAACGAACCACGAAGAGCTGTGTTCAATGGAATCGCCACCGCACCCAACTCCGCGATCGCGAAGAATAGCGCCACCTCATCGGCAGAGTTAGCCATGAACAGCCCGACCGCACTAGACGCGCGAACGCCCAACCGCGCCAAGCCATTGGCGAGGCGGTGCGAGCGGCTTTGTATCTCCGCATAGGTATACTCGCCTTCAAAGGTGCGCAGGAGCACCTTTGTCGGATGTTGGTTGGCGCGCTCGGCGAGAAGATCGGAGAGTCCCCCTGTCCCCTCTCTAACGCACGGCCACGTGAGCGCGTCGAGCGATCGCCACTCACCCATCACTTCGACCCACCTCTAAATCGACCGGTGCCAGCGGTGCATGCTGCGCTTCGCCCTTACCCGGGTGCGACGTGCCGAGGACATCAATCAGCGCTCCTATGCGCGCGTAGACAGCAGGGCGCTTCGCGCGTAACCACAGCGCCACGCCGAAGCCAACTCCAATCCAGACAACGCACAACCACGGTATGGCCTTTACGAAGACGATGTCACCGCCGAGCGAACCCACGTTGGCCACCGCGACGATCAGCATGATCGTCATCAGAATCGTGGCCAGAATTGGCGCGACGAAGGTTCGCAACCAGTCCAGTGCCGTATTCTTTGGCTCCTTGCGGAAGTACGCGACCACCGCGACCGAACACAAAACCTCGTTCACCAAGATGAACATGATGGTGGCCACGAGTAGCCACGCGAACAACTCGGCGTACGGGGCAGTGGCGAAATTGCCTGCATAGGACCGCGCCGACGCATTCGTGGCGTAGAAGACGAGGAACGCCGCAAACCAGAAGGCTACGACGCCCGCCTGGAACAAGACCGCCATGTGGGGCGAGCGATGGCGCGGGTGCGTACGCCCGAGCCGCTCGCCGATACCCTCACGACCCAACACGTAGTAGTACCGGGCGGTGGTCTGATGCCACACCAGGCACGCGGCGAAGCTGCTGGTGACGATCAGCCACTTCATTACCACCGTCGCCCAGTTTCCTACGAAGTGGCTGCTCAGCACGTAGTAGAAACTCACCGGGTCGCTCGCTGCCGACGCCACCGACGAGGTGACGCCATGGCCGACTATTCCCGCCCACGCCGCGAGAATGTAAATGATGCCTAGCGTCAGCACACCAATGTAGAGGCCTCGACCAATGTTCTTCTTCGGGTTCGCGGTCTCCTCCGCGTAGTTCGGAATCATCTCGAAACCAACCCACGACAGGAACGCGAACATGAGGCCCAACGCCGGCGATGGACCGGTGAACGCCTTGACTGGGTTCAGTGGCGTGAGAGTGATTCCGTGAGCGCCGCCGCGAAGGAGAACGGCGAGCGAGACGATGAGCAACAGCAGGACTTCAGTCAGACCCAGGACGCCCAGAACCTTCGTACTGAGGCGGATGTCGCGATAGCTGAGCGCAGTCACCACCGCCAGACCCAGGATCGAGTAGACGAGCCAGGAAAGATTGAGGTGCAACTCACTTTGAAACGTGTTCTGGGCGAAGTAGCCTAAAGCACCAAAGAGGCCGGCTTCGCCCACCGCGTACGCCGCCAGGGCCGACCAGCCCGCGGCCATGCCCGCCGGGCGCCCCAAGCCGTGGCTGATGTAACTGTAGAAGCCACCGCTGGAAACCAATCGGCTCGCCATCGCTGAGTAGCCCACCGCGAACAACAGGAGCCCGACGATCCACAAGACGTAGCCCGAAGGGGCGTAAATGCCGTTGCCCGCTGACACCTCAAGAGGCACATTGCCCAACACCGAGAGTAGTGGCCCTGTCGCGCCAATGAGCAGGAGCATGACGCCGAACAAGCCAATGCTTCCCGCACGAAGGCGATGCCGCGAATCCTGTCCCACCATGTCGTTCGAAGAGTTCTCCCTCACGTGACCCCCCTCTGTCAGTGCCCAGGTTCCCCCTCTGGACTCGCGATGAGTTTACTAATCGATCGGTAAAAGTCAAGTCCCTTTCTTTCCTATTTGCAGCGCCAAGTTCTTGGTAGGCCAGGGCGTACCCGTCGTCCATCGTGTCAGGAAGGCACGTCCGTCATCGGGCGCCGGTAGTCAACGGTGTCGGAAGGGGTTCCTTCAAGCGGAGCAGGGAAAACGCCATCTCCTCGAAGATTGCCACGATCTCATCGAGGTCCAGGGGACCGTCAGGCCGGTACCACCGTGCGAGTCCGTTGCACATCTCGAGCAACGCCAAACGCGCGAGCGACTCGCTCCGAACCCGAAAGCGGCCCAGTGAGTTACCCCGAGCGATCGCGGTGGACCAGAGGGCCTCGTACTCATCACGCAGCGACATGATGGAGGCTCGACGTTTGCCGTCGAGCCACTGCACTTCATTGTCAATGACCTTGGCACGATCGGGATTGCTTGCGCCGAACTTGGCGTGCACCGCGATCAGAGCACGAATCTGGCTAACCGGGTCGTCCAGCGCAGCGACCGCGCGTTGGGCGGACTCTAGTAACTCACTGAGGCCCGTTCTCATTACGTTCGTGAGAAGGTCATTTTTCGTCTGAGCGTAGTAGTACAGCGCTGCCGTAGTCACTCCGGCAGCGTCGGCAATCGGTCGAATGCCCGTCGCGGCGTAACCACGCGCGGCAAAGAGCCTGACCGAGGCGTCGAGAATCCTCTGACGCGCATTCTCGCGACCCACTCCGCCGCGCTCGCGTACCATGTACAAGAGCGTAACCTCGATCATTCGCGAGGGCCTTCCGTGCTTCGCGTCTCGAGCACCTTTAGGCCGTAGCCTGGGGGGGTGGCTTCAACCGGTCAACGCCACGATCTTGCTGAGTTTCTCCACTGATGTCATGTGGCTCTTCCGGTTTCAGTGGGGACGCGTTGAGGTGATCCGTGGTGGCCGGATCGGCTGCGTCCAGGTGACTCCGCCGGCGTAGAGGAGAACCCGGAGCCGGTAGTGCTCGAACTTCGTGATCTCTCGACCGGCACGCTTGACCTGCTTGACGCAGAAGTTCCAGCCCTCGGTCGGTCCATTCGATGCGCCGGTGCGGTGGTGGTTCAAGATCTCGGTGCGCCAGTGCGACAAGGTATGGGACATGGTGCGGATCTCGGGGACCTCATCGTTGGCACAGGCGTCGATCGCGTTGTCGAGCAGAGCGGCGGCTTCGTCGACGTCGTCGGTGAGATGGACGGATCTCACCGATTCTTTGGCCAGCCACGCACCGGACACCTCGTCGTGAGGATCGGCGAAACGCAGTCCGGCGAGCATCTTGTCCCGGCCGCTCTCGTCGAGGCGCTCGTCGGCTTTGAGCAAGAGCTTGCGGACGCGAAACAGCGGATCGGACTTGCGCCCGCGATGCCCGAGTGTCTCGTTCTGAACGCGCCGACACACCTGGTTGCTGATTCCGGTGAATTCGGCCACTCAGTCCGACAGTTTTCGGCCACCCGATGAGGTGGTCGGAGGTCGCGATGCGACCGACACTGTCGTGGGTGGTTGTTCTCTCTTCACATCCTTCTCGGTCATCGTAGAACAGTCCATTGTCAGACGCGACGACGCGCTATTCGCTCGGGTCTCGGGTGGTGGTCTTCGTGCGCCGCCGCGAGTCGCCGGCGAGGGTGACACGGTGCGCGTGCTCTAAGCCTCAATCCACCGTCGAGCTCCCGTAATCAGTGAAGTTCGGTCGTCGTGAGACTGCTGATCATCACGTTCGCGGCACTTTCGGCGATTGCCTGACACGCGGTCGTGTCGAGTCACGGTTTTGGCGAAGTTAGCAACTGGGGTCGCGTCCCGTCCCCGGTGCAAAAGTGAAACGGGCGTAGGTTCCTTTCAAGCCTGATAAGCAACGAAAGGAAACCCACACCCGTGACCAAACGAGTATTGCCCATCGAGCGCGTCCGCGCTGAGATTGACCAACTATTTGCATCCGACCAGGACCTCGGCGACGTCCTCGAGCAGGTGGCCCGCCTCGGGTTGCGCCTGCTCCTGCAGAGCGCCCTGGACGCCGAGATCACCGAGTTCCTGGGCCGCGAGCGCTACCAGCGAGGCGAGCGGTGCCGCGAGGGCTCGCGCAACGGCTACTGCCCGGTGACCTTGAAGACCACCGCCGGCGCGGTCACCCTGGAGCGACCGAAGCTGCGCGGGACCGAGGAGGCCTTCGCCTCGCGCCTGCTCGGGGTGGGGGCCTGTCGCACCAACGCCCTCGAGTCACTCGTCATCGCGGGCTTCGTGCGGGGCCTGTCGGTGCGCGACGTGGAGGCGACCCTGGCCGACGCCCTGGGCTCGGAGGCCACCTTGTCCAAGTCGACCGTCGCCCGGATCTGTGAGGCCATCAAGGCAGAGTTCGACCCCTGGCAGACCAGGGACCTGTCGAAGGTCACCCTCGACTACCTGTTCCTCGACGGCAGCCACTTCAAGTTCCACGGGGGCAACGCCAGTGAACCGGTGCTCGCGGCCTGAGGGATCACCACCGACGGCCAACCGGTCCTCGTGGGTCTGGCGCCCGGTGAGAGCGAGAGTTTCGACGCCTGGGCCGAGTTCCTACGTGACCTCACCTCGCGCGGGATGACCCCGCCGCTGCTCGTGATCTCCGACGGGGCGCCGGGGTTGATCGGGGCCTGTGAGGTGGTGTTTCCCCAGTCGCTTCGCCAGCGTTGTCTCATCCACCGGTGCCGCAATATCCTCGCCAAGGTGCCCCAGTCCGCCCAGGGCGAGGTGAAGGCCGCCTTCTGGAAGCTCTTTGACGACGTGAAGTCCGAGCCTGGTCAGAAGGCCGTCGACGAGGTGCGCGCCCGCATCGACAAGTTCGCCGAGCACTACCAGCGCCTCTACCCCGCGGCGGTCAAGTGCCTGCTCGCTGACGTCGAGTCTTTGACGGCCTACCTGCGCTTCCCGAGCGAGCACCACAAGCGCATTCGCCATTCGAACTTCATCGAGCGCACCTTCGGCGAGACCAGGCGTCGCGTGAAGGTCATCGGTCGACTGCCGGGCGAGCGCAGCTGCCTCTCGCTGCTCTGGGCGGTCTTCGATCGCGCGTCGAAGAACTGGCACGGGGTGCGCGTCACGCCGGAAACTATCCGAGCCCTCGCTCTGATGCGTCAACACCTGCTCGAACCACCGAGATCGATCACTCCGAAGTCCAAGAAGCAACGCAGCACCGACCGCGTCACCGAGGTCGCCTAACATCGATGGAAAGGAACCCGCGTCAGTCGACTTTTACACCGCAGCTGGGACGCCAC
>JAJYGN010000026.1 GCA_021790675.1 Actinomycetes bacterium | reverse complement strand
GGAGGTGCGCGTCGCGGGCACCGGCTACACCGGTGAGGCGGGTCTCGAGATCGCCGCTCCCAACGAGATCGCCGAGGGACTGCTGCGTGATCTCATCAGCGCCGGGATCACACCTGCGGGACTGGGTGCTCGTGACACCCTGCGCCTCGAAGCCGCCCTGCCCCTCTACGGACACGAGCTGACGCTGACCTCGACCACCCTCGAGGCGCGCCTGGGCTGGGTGCTCGGCTGGGACAAGGAGACCTTCCGGGGACGTCACGCCGTCGAGGCCGAGCGAGAGCGCGGGCCGCGCCGACTGCTCACGGGAGTCCTCGCCGACGGCCGCCAGCCGCTGCGCGAGGGCGGCGAGGTGTTCGTCGACGACCGCTCGCGCGGGGTGCTGAGCTCGGGGAACTTCTCACCCGTTCTCGAACGCGGCGTGGGACTGGGTCTGCTCGCCGGTGACCTCGAGCCCGGTACCCCGGTGCGCGTGGAACTACGTGGCCGCGAGGTCGCTGGGCACGTCGTGGAGTTGCCCTTCGTGCGAAAGGTGAAGTGATGGCCGACTACCTACCCCACACCGACGAGGAAGTGCGCGACATGCTCGACTTTCTCGGCCTGGACAGCCTCGAGCACCTCTTCGCACACATCCCGGCGGCGGTGCGCCTCTCGGGGGGCCTCGACATCGAACCCGGACTGAGCGAGCCCGACGTGGCCGCGATCTTCGCCGGCTACGGAGAGGCCAACGCGGCGCGCACCAACGCGATGACCTGCTTCGCCGGCGCCGGCGCCTACGACCACGAGGTGCCCGCAGTTGTCAAGGCCCTCGGCTCGCGCTCGGAGTTCGTCACCGCCTACACGCCCTATCAGCCCGAAGTGGCCCAGGGGGTCCTCCAGGCGATCTTCGAGTACCAGACCCTGATCTCGCGCCTCTCGGGGCTGCCCATCGCCAACGCGTCGCTCTATGACGGAGCGACCGCGCTCGTCGAGGCGCTCAACATGGCCGGCGGGGCGACCACGCGTTCGCGGATGTACGTCTCTTCGGGCGTGCACCCGCACTGGCGCGCCGTGGCGCGCACCTTCGCCGCCGGCACCGGACACGAGATCATCGAGGTGCCCCTGGTCGACGGGCTGACCCAGTGGGCAAGTGTCGACACCAGTGACGCCGCGGCGATCGTGGTGGCATATCCGAACTACCTCGGCGTGCTCGAGGACCTGAGCGACGCGCGCGCCCTGGCGGGCGCGGCCAGTGGGCTTTTCATTGTCGCCGGCGACCCGGTGGCGGCCGGCGTGTTGAAGAGCGCCGGCGACTGGGGCGCGGACGTCTTCATCGGCGAGGGCCAGCCCTTTGGCACTGCGCTCGCCTTCGGCGGACCCTACCTGGGACTCTTCGCCTGCACCATGGACCAAGTTCGCCGCCTGCCCGGGCGCATCGTCGGCGAGACGCTCGACTCGAACGGGCGACGTAGTTTTGTCACCACCCTGCGCGCGCGCGAACAGGACATCCGCCGTGAGAAGGCGACCTCGAACGTCTGCACCAACCAGACGCTGATGGCGGTCACAGCGGCCATCCAGTTGGGCTGGCTCGGCACGTCAGGATTGCGTGACGTGGCCACGCGATGCGCCGAGGGTGCGCACTATCTCTTTGACGCGGTGACGGCAGTCGAGGGAGTCGAAGCCGTTTCGAGCCAGGCGTTCTTGCGCGAGTTCGCGCTGCGCCTGCCGCGTCGCGCGAGCGACGTGATCGCCGACATGGCCGCGAGTGGAATCCTGGCGGGTGTGGCGGCGTCGGCCCTCGCCCCGGCGGGCGATCCGTCGCTCGAGGGGATCGAGAACGTCCTGTTGGTCGCGGTCACCGAGAAGCGGACCAGAGTCGAGCTCGACGCGTACGCGGAGCTCTTGAGAAAGGCGGTGGCCTGATGGCGATCACGGGACTTCCCGGCGGGCGCGCGGCGTCGGTGCCGCTGATGGGTCACGAGACCGAGCCGACGATGTTCGAGCTCTCGGTGGTCGGGCGATCGGCCGCCCAGTTGCGCACGACCGGCGTGCCGACACGCCCGCTGGCCGACATGGTTGGAGCGGCACACGTGAAGCGCGAGCCCGTCGCGCTCGCGGATCTCTCCGAACGCGACCTGGTCGGTCACTTCACGCGTTTGAGCCACCGCCAGTTCTCGGTCGATCTCGGCGCCTACCCCCTGGGGTCGTGCACGATGAAGTACAACCCGAAGTTCTGCGACGCAGTTGCGGCCGACCCCGCCCTCAACGGCGTGCACCCGGGCGCGCCCTCCACGCTGACCCAGGGCTGGCTCGAGCTGCTGGTGGATCTGGAGGAGAAGCTCTGCGCCATCACCGGCATGGCGGCGGCGACGTTGCAGCCGGCGGCCGGCGCGGCGGGTGAGCTGACGGGCCTGCTCTTGATGCGCGCCTATCACGCGTCGCGTGGCGAGGACCGGCGTCGCGTGATCATCCCGGACTCGGCGCACGGCACCAATCCGGCCTCGGTCACCCTTGGAGGCTACGAGGTGACGACCGTGCCCTCCAACGAGCGCGGACTCGTGGACCTGGAGGCGCTGCGCGGAGCGCTGGGCCCCGACGTGGCGGGCATCATGCTCACCAACCCCAACACGGTGGGCCTCTTCGAAGAGGAGATCACCGAGATCGCCACCGCGGTGCACGACGCGGGGGGACTGCTCTACTACGACGGCGCGAACCTGAACGCGATTGTCGGGGTGGTGCGACCGGGCGACATGGGCTTTGACATCGTGCACATGAACCTGCACAAGACCTTCGCCACGCCCCACGGCGGTGGCGGTCCCGGTGCGGGACCGGTCGCGGTGTCAGTTCGCCTGGCCGACTTTCTGCCCGGCCCCAAGGCGACTCGCCTGTCCGACGGGACCTACGACTGGGTCGCCCCGGCTAAGAGCATCGGGCGCGTGCACGGCTGGCACGGCAACGCGATGGTTCTGGCGCGCGCTTTGGCTTACATCGACGTGCACGGCGGTGACGGACTCACGCGCGTCGCCCAGCACGCGGTCTTGAACGCGAACTGGCTGCGCCGGCGCCTGGCAGACACCCTGCCCGCGGCCTACGACCGACCCTGCATGCACGAAGCGGTTCTCAGTGCGACGGCTCTGAAGGCGGCGACCGGGGTGCGCGGCCTCGACGTGGCCAAGGCCCTCCTGGATGAGGGATTCCACTCGCCGACGGTGTACTTCCCGCTGATCGTGGATGAGGCGCTGATGTTCGAGCCCACCGAGACCGAGAGTCCCCAAACGCTCGAGGCCCTCGCCCAGGCGGTCGAGCGCATCGTGGCGCGCGCCGACACCGAGGCCGACGAGTTGCACCACGCGCCGCACCACACGCCGGTCTCGCGCGTCGACGAGGCACGCGCGGCGCGCCACCTCATCGCGACCGAGGATGCCGCCACCCGCTAGCGACGCGTTAGCGTGGGTTCGATCGGGGAGGGTACATGGACCATCAGAGGATTTCCTACTATCCGTTGTCGCAGATGGACGACGCGATGCTGGTTGAGATGCAGCGTTGTGCGCGTGAGGGGACGCCGCGGCCCGAATCGAGCGCGGTGCGCGCGCACTCGCGCGCGGCGTTCTGGGCCTTCGCCAACTCCTGGGCCGGCCTCTTTCGAGGTGGCGTTGTGGAGCACTCGCTCAAGGAGCTCTGTCGGGTCTACGTGTCGCGTTCGGTCAAGTGCGAGTACTGCGGTAATCAGCGCAGCGTCGCAGCCCAGGGCGCTGGCCTCGGCGAGGGCGCGATGGACGAGCTGTTGAACTTCGAGTCCGCGAGCATCTACGATGAGCGCCAGAAGGCGGCCCTCGCCTACGCCGAGGCCATCACCTGGCGCCTGAATCCCGACGACGCGTTCTGGAATCGGCTCCACGCGAACTTCACCGAGGAGGAGCTCGTCGAGCTGGCCTGCTTTATTTCGCTCACGATGGGTCAGCAGAGCTGGATCCGCTTGCTCAACATCGACCACTTCCAAGTGCTCGCCGACGGGGCCGCTTCGATGGCGCCCGGCCTAGAGAGCGCTGATGACGTGGCGGCGTTGCGCGCCGACGAAAATTACTGGGCGAAGCGGTCCTAGCGCGACACGTCGCCGAGCGGCGCGTCGACGTCGCTGATGTGGGCCAGGACGAGGCGCAACAGGCGCGCGAGTTCGCGCTGCTCGGCGTTCGAGAGCGCGCCGACCGCCAGTGTTTCGTGGCGGTTGAACTCGGGAAACAACTCCTCGATGAGACGCGTGCCGGACCTGGTGAGAGCGAGAGATACGCGCCGGCCGTCGTGGGCGTGGGGCACCCGGCGCACCAGGCGCCGGTTGGTCAGGGTCTTGACGACGCCGGTCAAGGTTCCCTTCGTGACGCCGGCTTCGGCGGCGACGTGGCCGGACTCCTGTTCGCCCCAGATCCACAGAACCCACAGCACGGTGAAGGCCACCCACGAGAGGTCGTAGGCGGAGAGCACCGAGCGCTCCATGTGGTTGCGCACTGCCGAGCCGGTCCGATAGATGTTTGACACCGCGCTCATCGCGGTGAAGTCGAGATCGTGGTCGCCCAGTTGCCCGCGGATGTCGCTCTCGGCTTGGGAGACCACCGCGGCCGTGGAACTGGCGATGCGACGTGACACGCTTACTCCTCGAGGGTGGTTCCACCGGCGAACGTGGTCCCAACGCTTCGAAAGTAGCCGCCGATGATCTCGCGTGGAGCGATGAGGGTCAGCTCCTCGGTGGGCGAGTCGAAGAGGTCGAGGGTCGCGGTGCCGCAAAAGGCCGGGCCCAGATCCAAGTTGACCCCGGACATCGTTACGACCTCGGCCAGGCTGTCCGTGCCGTCGAGCTCGAGACGCGGCATGTAGCGGTGGTGGAGCATCGGGTGCGAATTGACGAAGCCGCCGGACGTTGAGGGGCCGGTCAGTGTCACGGTGGCCTCGGCCAGGCGCCGATCGGCGGCCGCCAGCGTCATGCCGAAGCGTCCGCCGGCCTCGAGCCGCGGACCGGCCGAACCCACCGTGACCGGACGGGTCTGGTGGATCGAGCCCATCTTCTTGGGGTATCCCTGGAGGTGTCCGCGCACGAGCGCGAAGTCCTTGTCGACCCAGATGAACAGGCAGCGGCTGTAGAGCTGGCCGCGGAAGCGACAGCGCACCACGACAAAAGCCTCGCGGTACTGCGCGCGCACCGGATCGAGCAGCTCGCTGCGGTCATCACCGCAACTCTGCCAGTCGGCCCAGATGAAGGCGACCGCGCCCGGATCCTCGTCGTCGTTCGCGAGGCCCACCCCTTCGGGCAACAAGGCGGCGATCGCGTCGGGGTCGGTGCGGTACTCGACGGTGATCAGGTCGCCCGAGTAGTGCCAGGGCGGCGGCGGCAGCAGCGACGCGCGGCCGATGGCGGTGCGGGGGAAGGGCAGTCCGCGAAGGGTCACGAGGCCTCCTTGGTCCAGCCGCTCGCCGGGCGATCGAACCAGACGTGGATCTGGCCGGTGCCGATGGCGTTCTCGTAGTCGGAGAACGCCCGACCCGGGGCCACGCAGTCGGGGCCACCGAGGGCCGCGACCATCATCTGATAGTGGCCAAAGCGCCCCTCGGGTTTGTAAGCCATGAAGTGACCGAGGTGCTCGAGCACGCTGGCATGGTCGCCGCGCGACCAGGCGTCGATGACCGCGTGGTCGGCCGCGGCGGCCTCGGGCGTGATGATGTGCTCCTCGTCGGCAGCCTCGTGGGCGCGCAGCTTCGTGAGGGGATGGAAGGTGTGGCTGAGAGCCCCCGAGCCCAGCAGCACCACGCGCAGGTCGCTCTCGGCGACGGCGCGGGCGATGACGCGCCCGACCGTAGCGAAGTCCGAGGGTTCGGCCGTCTGGCACAGGCTGAGCGAGATCCAGGCCTCGGGACCCTGGAGAAAGGGCAGCAGGTTGGTGGTGGCGTAGGTGATCGGCAAGTGCTCGTTGTCGATCGGCGTGATCCAGCAGTCAGGGGTCTCCTCAGCGATCTTTCCAACGAGACGGGCGAAGGGCGGGTTGCCAGGAACGTCGTAGGGCACGCTCGACATGCCTCGCGGCAGCTCCTCGGAGGTGAACAAGCCCCGTCGCCGCTCGTGGGCCGTGATCACGAACTCAACCGTCGTGAACCAGTGGCTGTCAAAGACGATGACGAGGTCGGGACGCAACTGGTCGAAGACCTTGCGTCGCAGGTCGTGCAGGCCGGTGTAGAGAGTGCTCTCGCGCCCGTTGTTGAGGGCACGCCGCTCGTCGTCGGGCAGGACGATGGTGGGAACGTGCGCCACGATGCCCGCGCCGATGATGTCACCCATGGGTGGTGCCCTCCTTGACCTGGAGCGTCTTGAGATCGCTGTAGAAGTCGAGGGCGTAGTCGCCGCCTTCGCGGCCAATGCCGCTGATGCCGGTGCCGCCGAAGGGCGCGGTGAGGTCGCGCACCAGGAACGTGTTCACCCAGATGGTGCCGGCGCGAAGCCGCTCGCCGAGGCGTTCGGCGCGCGACTGATCGCTGGTGTAGAGAATCGCCGAGAGGCCGTAGGCCGTCGAGTTGGCGAGCGCGACCGCTTCGTCCTCGTCGGCGAAGGTCTGCATGGTGAGAACCGGGCCGAAAACCTCGTGCTGGACGATCTCGGCGTCGTTGGAGTGCGGCTCGATCAGGGTCGGGCGGTACCAGAGGCCGTCGGCGCGCAGGCGTTCGCCCCCGAAGACGACGTGGTCGCCGTGTGCGCGGGCCCGCTCGACGAATCCTTCTACCCGGGCCAGATGCTGCGGGTGGATGAGCGGTGAGATGGTCGTCGACGGATCACGACTGTCGCCGAGGACGTGAGCGGCGGTGGCGGCTTCGAAGCGCGCGAGGAAGTCGTCGCGCACGGTGCCCTGCACGAGGAGGCGCGTGCCGGCCAGACAGACCTGGCCCGCGTCGTCGTACATGACCGCGGCCTTGGCGGCGGCCGCGTCGAGATCGGCGTCGGCGAAGACGATGAAGGGTCCCTTGCCGCCGAGTTCGGCGGTGAAGGGAGTGAGGTTGCGTGCCGCGGCCACGCCGATCGCGCGACCCGTCTCGGGCGAACCGGTGAAGGAGATGCGTCGCACCCGATGGTCCGCGACGAGCTCGGCGCCCACCTCCTCGCCGATGCCCTGGACGAGGTTGAAGACCCCCGGCGGGAATCCGGCCTCGTCGACGAGGTCCATCAATACCGAGCAGCTGAGAGGCGCCCACTCGGCGGGCTTCAAGATGACGGTGTTGCCCGCCGCGAGGGCGGGTGCGCACTTCCACGTCGAGAGCATGAAGGGCGCGTTCCAGGGCGTGATGACGACCGTGGGACCGGCCGGCATGCGCAGAACCGCGTTATGAGTGCCGTTGGAGTTCCAGCGGCGCGCGCGGTAGTTGACTGCGAGGTCCGCGTACGCGCGAAAGTTGCGCGCGCCACGCGCGATGACGCGTTTCTGCAGGCTCTCGAGGAGCATCGCCATGTCGAGGCACTCGACCGCGGCGAGGCGATCCACGTTCGCGTCGATGAGGTCGGCGAGACGGTGTAGGTAGATCGCCCGCTCGGACGCGCTCTTCGCTGCCCAGGCGGGGAAGGCGCCGAGGGCCGCGCGCAGCGCCGCGTCGGCGTCGGACGCGTCGCCTCGACTGACGTCGGCGAGTTTCAGGTTCCAGTCCAGCGGTGAACGGTCTTCGAACGTGTGGCTGGAGTCGACGCGCGTGCCGTTGATGAAGTGCCCCGTCGCAACCGCCACCCCGGCGACGTCGACGCGCTGACCGTTCATGACTCGAACCGCGGGTGAACGGCGGGGTAGGGGAGGGCGGAGCGCTCGGTGGGCAGCGGTCGGCGTTGACCTCGGAACTCCCACTCGCCGCCGAGAGCGGTGGAGAGCACCTCTTCGCTGGCGGTGGGCTGGGCGCCCACCTCATCGCTGACCGGCGCGGGAGAGGACACGACGTGATTGGTCAACGCCCCCAGGCCCTCGACCTCGACGGTGACGACGTCACCCGGCTCAACCGGGCGTGACGTGGCCGGGGTGCCCGAGAGGATGACGTCGCCCGGCTCCAGGGTGATCAGGCGCGCCAGGTCGGTGACCAGGTAGTGCATGTCCCAGGCCATCTCGTCGGTCGAGCCGTCCTGGCGGAGTTCGCCGTTGACGTAGGTGCGCAGGTACTTCGAGCGAAAGTCCCAATCGGTGACGAGACCCGGCCCGAGGGGGGCGAGCGTGTCGGCGCCCTTCACTCGCAGCATCGAGCCGGCGTCGGTGTCGCGAAAGTCGTGAAGACCGAAGTCGTTGGCGATCGTGTAACCCGCGATGTAGTGCACGGCGTCGGCCAGAGCGATGTTGCGCGCGCGCCGGCCGATCACGATGGCCACCTCGCCCTCGTAGTTGAGGTAGCGGCAGTTCGCGGGTCGCACAACCGCGCCGCCGTGGGAGTTGAGTGCGGACACGGGCTTGTGGAACCACGTGGGCGCGGGTGGCAATCCGACACCAAATTCGCGCACGCGACTGATGTGATTGAGATGACAGCACAGGATCTTGGTCGGTGTCACCGGACTGAGGTGGATGGCGTCGTGCGCGCGCACGCGCCGACCGTCGGGCGCGACGAGATCGACGCCATCGCGCACGACGTCGACGACGTTGCCCTCTAAGACGATGCGACGATGCTCCACGGCCCCTCAGATCGTTTGTGGTCAAATGATTCTCCCATGTTACAAATCGACTGTCGACGGCGTGCTACGTTCGCCTTCGTCAGTAAGGGGGGTCTTAGATGAGTGACAGCTTCGATCGCGTACGGGTCCTGTGGCCCGACCACCTGGGGCTGGCGCGCGGCAAGTATGTGCCGGCGAGCCTCGCCGAACGCGGTACGCATCACTGCACCGGCACTTGGTCGCTGGGTTATGACCGTGGCATGACCCCCGAGACCGTCGGCAGCTACTGGAACGAGGGACTGCCCGACTTTGAAGCGGTGTACGACATGTCCGAGCTGCGCCCCGGATGGGAGGCCAACACGCGCGTCGTCGTGGCCGATCTTGTGCGCGAGGGTCAGCCCGTGTCGGTCGCACCGCGCAGCGCGCTGAAGAAGGCCGTCGCCGACTGGCGCGCCCTCGGCTACGAAGCCCACGTCGGCATGGAGTTCGAGGCGTTCGTGTTCACTCCCGACGGCAACGGCGGATGGCGTCCGCTCGACACCCCCGGCGCCTTCGTCTACGGCACGGGACCCGCGGTGGACCCCCACGGACTGGTCGACGCCATCTGGCAGGCCTGCTCCGACGCGCAGATCCCGCTGGAATCGGTCAACTCCGAGTACGACACGCCCCAGTTCGAATTCACCCTGCGCTATGCCGACGCCTTGCGCGCGGCCGACGAGGGCTTCTTGTTCAAGGTGCTCGCCCGCGAAGTCGCCCACCGCATGGGTCTGCTGGTCACTTTCATGGGCAAACCGCTGTCGGACCGAGGCGGATCGGGGCTGCACATCAACTTCTCCTTTACCGACGTGACCGGCGCGAATGTCATTAACGACGCGGCCCAGCCCGACGGGATCTCGGCCCTGGCGAAGAACGTCGTCGGTGGACTCCTCGCTCACCACCAGAGCCTCGCCGGTCTCTGCGCGCCGACTGTCAACGCCTACAAGCGCCTCCGACCGGCGTCGCTATCGGGTTACTGGGCCAACTGGGGATACGACCACCGCGGCGCGACGATTCGGATTCCCGGCGAGCGCGGCCCAGCCGCGCGCCTTGAGCACCGACTCAGCGACGGTGGGGCTGTCGTGCACACGGCGATCGCTGCCGTGTTGCAGGCGTCGCTACTGGGCTTCACCGGCGGCGTCGACCCGGGTCCGCCCGAGGGTGGCAACGGCCTCGACACGATCGACGCGACCGTCGGTGTGCCGCACTCGCTCGCCGAGGCCCTCGACGCTCTCGAAGCCGACCGCGAACTGGTCGAAGCCGTCGGGGCGGATCTCGTCTCCCAGCACCTTTCAGTGAAGCGCGCGGAGTGGGAAAGGTACCTGGCTGCAACCACCGACTGGGAACTGCGCGAGTATCTGCCGTTCCTCTAGCGTCAGCGCCAGGTGACGGCGATCGGCATCCGCTTGACGCCGCTGATGAAGTTCGAGCGCAAGCGCTCGGTCTCCCCGGCGGACTCGATCGTTGACCACCGCGCGGCGATCTCTTCGAAGAGCACGCGCATCTCGAGTCGCGCGAGGTGTGCTCCCAGGCACAGGTGCGGGCTGTGCAGCCCGAAGGTCACGTGGTCGTTCGGGCTGCGCTCGGGGTCAAAGTCGTAGGGTGTCTCGAAGTGTGACTCGTCGTAGTTCGCTGAGACGTACCACATCACGACCTTGTCGCCCGCGCGAAGGGTCTTGCCGTGCAGCTCGGTGTCTTGGGTGACGGTGCGGCGAAAGTGCATCGTGACGCTGGCCCAGCGCAGCATCTCCTCGATGAGGGCCTTGCGCTGGTCGAGGGCCATCGTGGGAAGCGCCGCGAGCAGGTGGGGCCGATCGATGAGCGTCTGCAGCCCCGAGGTCATGGAGTAGCGCGTCGTGTCGTTGCCGGCGGCCACCATCAACGTGAAGAAGTTCTTAAGAGCGAGATCATCGAGGGATTCACCGTCGGTGGTCGGCTCGAGCAGGGCGGAGAGCACGTCGTGGGTCGGGGTGATCCGCCGCTGGGCGAGCGCCTCGGTCGCGTACTCGAAGAGCTCGAGCGCGACGGGGCTGCGAAAGGGGAGCAGCCGGTACTGCGACGTGTCCACCTGGTCGACGACGTAGTCGGTGAAGTCGGGATCGGTGTTGCCGATCAGTGCGTCGCCGCGGCTGACCAGCCACTCGAGATCGTCGCTCGGCAGGCCCAAGAGTCGTCCGAGCATGCGCATAGGCAGCTCGCGCGCTACGCCGTGCACGAAGTCGAAGTGCGTCTCGCCACGGTGCGCGTCGAGGACCTCGGCCGCGAGTTCGCGCACGACGTCCTCGTAGGCGGCCACGGACTTGGGGGCGAAGGGTCGACTGACGAGTCGGCGCAGACGGGTGTGCTCGGGAGCGTCCATCTCCATCATCGTGCGCCGCGCCTCGGTCTCCTCCGGGTCCATGTCCTCTAAGCGGATGCCTTGACGCGAGGAGAAGATTTCGGTGGTACGCGAGACGGTCAGCACGTCGGCGTGAGTCGTGACCGACCAAAAACCGCGACCGTTGACTTCGGGCGTCCAGTGCACGGGGTCGTTCTCGCGAAGGTAGGCGAACGTCTCGTGCGGCACGCCGTCGACGTAGACGTCATGATCGGTGATGTCCAACAAGTGCTCAGACACAGTCCCCTCCTGGCCGTGGTTTGAACCCAAACGACTTGGTCATTACAGCACACTCCCAGGTCCCCGTATATTGAACCAATGGGAAAACCTCTCATCGGCATCACGGGGCGCCGCTGGCCGGCCACCGCGCTCGGTCATCACGTGCCCTTCGCCATGCACGAGCTGCACTTCGACCTTCACTTCACCGACTACCCACGTTCGGTGGCCCTCGCGGGGGGACTGCCCGTTGAACTCGCGCGCGACGCCGATGTCGAAGAGCTCGTCCAGCGCCTTGATGGCCTCGTTCTCTCGGGCGGCGCCGATGTCGATCCCGACCTCTACGGTGCCGAGCCCGACGTCAACCTGGGCGCCGTGGAGCGCGAGCGCGACGAGTGGGAGCTCGCACTCTTTGACGCTGCGCGCCGCGTCGACCTGCCGATCCTGGCGATCTGTCGGGGATTCCAACTCCTCAACGTGGCCCTTGGCGGCACTCTCAACCAGCACGTCGAACTCGACGAAGGCGCGGGTCATCCCCAGTGGGACGTTGACGGGCGCACCCCGACGCACCAGGTGAGTGTGGAGCCGGGCACGCGCACCGCGTCGATCCTGCCCGCCACCTGGTCGGTTAACTCGTTGCACCACCAGACGGTCGAGACCGTCGGCGAAGGGCTCATCGTCACCGCGCGCGCCAGTGACGGAGTGGTCGAAGGTGTCGAGACGCCCGATGGATCGATCCTCGCCGTGCAGTGGCACCCCGAGATGTTGGGTCACCCCGATCCCACCTTCACCTGGCTCGTGGGTGAAGCGATCGCCCGCAGGCAAAAGTAAGAAACTGAGAATCTCGATCCTTGACGCAACTCGTTTGACCCCGTACATTTTCGCCACGGCCGGGGGGCCTGGCGGTAGCGACAGTGCGGGGGATCAATGGCCGAAGCAACGAAGGCAAAAACGAAGCTGGGTGGCAAGCGACAGCTGACGCTGATCGACACGATCGCCCAGTCCGTGGGACTGATGGGCCCGGTCTTTTCCATCGCCTTCTTGGTGCCCCTGCTCGTGGGCATGAACGCCTCGGGCAACGGGGCGGGCAACGCGGCACCCCTGGCGGTCGTCATCGCGACGATCGGCGTCTTCGGACTGGGCTGGATCGTCGCCGAGTACACGCGCAAGATTCAGGCCGCGGGCTCGCTCTATGACTACGTGACCGACGGCCTCGGCGGCCGAGTGGGTACCGCGGCCGGCTGGCTCTACTACACGGGCATGCTGGCCCTGGGCGCCGGCATCCTGCCGATCATCGGCGGCACGATCCACGACACTCTCCAGGCCGAGTTCAACGTGGCGCCGTTCTCCTACGTTGTCTGGGACGTCCTGCTGTTGGCGATGGTCGCGACGATCCTGTTCTTCGGCGTCATGATCTCAACCAGGGCCCAGCTGGTGCTCGCGTTGACGTCGGTGACGGTCGTGCTGATTTTCTCGATCTTTGTCATCGCTAAGAGCGGGGGTGTCCACCACGTGGCCACGGCGTTCTCACCGTCAGGCTCGCCCACCCACTGGAAGGGCGTCCTCTTCGGCGTCCTCTACGGGGTACTTCTCTTCACCGGCTTTGAGACCTCTGCCAACCTCGGCGAGGAGACCCGCGATCCGCACCACAACATCCCTCGTGCGGTGCTGATCTCGGTTCTCGCGATCGCCGGGTTCTACGTGATCGGCTCCTTCGCCCAGGTGAGTGGCTACCACTTCAGTCTCAACCTGCTGGGAAAGAACGCCGCCGCCCCGCTTTTCGGTCTCGCCGGACCCACCAGTCAAGGCGGCTTCGCCTCGGTGGCAATTCGTCGACTGGTCGAGCTCGTCGTGGTCTTTGACATGATGGCCGTCTTGATCGGGTGCGCCACGTCCGCCTCGCGCGGAGTGTTCGCCCTAGCGAGAGACTCGCGCATGCCCAGGGCGCTGACCAAGATTTCGCGTCACGGCACGCCGCTCGGGGCGAGCAACTTCGTTATCGCCGTCTACGCGATCGTGATCACGCTGGTTCTCACCTCGACGTTGTTTGCGTTGCCGCAGCTGCCGGAGTACGTGTCGATGTTCTACTTCTTGTCAACCTACGGCGGATTCGCCATCGCGGTGATCTACCTGCTGATCTCGGTGGGCGCACTGCGCGGACTCAAGAGCGCCGGTAAGGCGTGGCAGCTCTACTCGGCCAGCACCGTGGGCATTCTCGTGACCGCGGCCGCTATCTTCGGCGCAATCTACAAAGTCACGGCACCCCTTGTCTACGCGCCCTACGCGGCGATCGTCATCTTGGTGATTGGTCTCATCGCGTCCACGATGGTGCCTGCGGCACCGTCGGGGATGGCGGACTTCTCGGGGCTGAGCGAGGCTGAGCAGGGTCCTCTCAAGATCTAGGCGGCCCGTGTGCGCGTTTCGAGATCGAGGAGCCAGCGCTTCAATTCGGGGCCTCCGGCGTAGCCGCCGAGACCGTCGCTGGCGACGACGCGGTGGCAGGGAACGATGATGGCGAGCGGGTTGCGACCGTTCGCCTGGCCGACGGCGCGAAATCCCTTCGGTCGCGCAACGCGCTGGGCGAGCTGGGCGTAGGTGATCACCTCACCGTAGGGGATCAGCGAGAGTTGACGCCACACCTCGAGTTGAAATGGCGTGCCCGCTGGAGCCAGCGGCAGGTCGAAGGTCGTACGTTCGCCATCGAAGTACTCGGTGAGCTGTTCTGCGGCACGACGCAGAGCGCTCAGCGACGTCGTGGCGGCGTCGACCTGGGACGCGTGACCCGGCAGGCTCACGCGCGTCAATGCCTCATCGGTTCCCTCGAGGACGAGGCGACCAATCGGCGAGTCGAGCGCCAGGCGCTCAATCGATGTGTTCACGGCATCTCCTTTGACTCTCTACGGGGTGTGAAAGCGTTGGGGAGGGCCCACAGGTGGGCCATCACGTAGCTGCGCCATGGCCGCCAGGCTTCGGCGACACGAACGAGAATGCGCGGTTCGTTGGGTAGGCCGAGTGCCGCGGCCGCGCGGATGATGCCGAGGTCGCTCGCGAGGAACGCGTCGGGATCGCGTAGTGCGCGCATCGCCACGTACTCCGCGGTCCACGGACCGATTCCGGGCAGTGAGACCAATGTCTCGCGAAGTTCAATCGGATCAGTGCCCGGATCAACCACCAGTTCACCAGACAGAATCGCGCCGGCGAGGGCCGCGAGCGCACGCCGGCGACTGGCCGGCATGGCGAAGGCCGCGGGGTTCTCAGAGACGAGCGCGGCCAGGGCATCGGCGGTGGGGAAGAGGTGCGTCACTCCGGCGCGGGGTTCGACGAGCGTCTCGCCGGCGGCTTCGACGAGACGTGCGGCGACGGTGCGAGCGCCTGCCACCGAGACCTGCTGGCCGATGATCGCGCGCACTGAGAGCTCGAACCCGTCGACGGCGCCGGCGATGCGGCGACCGGGATCTCTCGCAACGAGCGGACCGATCCAGGGATCATCTCCGAGCGCCTCGAACACCGCGATCGGATCGGCGTCGAGGTCGAGTAACTGGCGACAGCGCGCCACCGCCGCGGTCAGATCGCGCAGGTCGGAGAGGTACAGGCGGGCGAGGACGAAGGCCGGCCCGTGGTCGTTTTCGGTTCCTGGTGAGAGCTCGACGATCGCCTGCCCGCGCGGCAGGCGCACACTCCGACGAAACGTGGCGCCGTCAAACTCTTCGACTCCGGCGATGGCTCGCTCGCCGAGGAATGCGAGCACGCTCTCGGCCGAGAAGGGCCGACGAGCGGGCAGTCGTAGTTCGATGCCGTGCGCGGCCAAGTCGTGCGACGACCTGGTTACTTTCGAGCGTTGACGGAGTTCGCGCGGGGTGCGCGCAAAGGCCTGGCGGATGGTGTCGTTGCACTGTCGCACGCTGTCGAATCCCGCCGCGAAGGCGATCTGGGTGATCGGCAGATCCGTGGTCTCGAGCAAAGTGCGCGCGTTCTGGCTGCGCTGGGCCCGCGCAAGGGCGAGGGGACCCGCGCCGACTTCGGCGCTGAGCAACCGGTTGAGGTGTCGTTCGCTATAGCCGAGGCGTTCGGACAACCCGCTCACGCCGTCGCGGTCAACCACGCCGTCGCGAATAAGTCGCATCGCTCGCGCGACGACGTCGGCCCGGAGGTTCCATTTCGGCGAGCCCGGCGTCGCGTCCGGGCGGCATCGCAGACAAGCCCGCAGTCCGGCCTGCTGGGCGGCCGCCGCCGTGGCGAAGAATTTGACGTTCTCTCGACGCGGCGTGCGCGCTGGACAGCTCGGCCGACAGTAGATGCCCGTCGTAAGAACCCCAGTGACGAAGACCCCGTCGAATCGGGCGTCCTTACTCTTCGCGGCCTGGTAGCAGCGCTCGGCGTCGTCGATCACCTCACCATTGTGCCCGTCGAGGAGGAGATGAACTAGCGGAAATCAGACATGGCAGTGCGCACGAGTTGTGACTTACGGGTGCGCGAGGCCCGCTCCAACGGCGAAGCCCACGGCGCACAGCAGTGGGGTAGTGGTGATCAGGGCCGCGGCGTATCCCCAGTGGTGCTCGCGCTGGAGAATGGCGGGAATGGCGAAGGCCGACGAGAAGGTGGTGAGACCCCCACAGAAGCCGGTGAGAAGGATCGCGTGCGCTGCGGCGTCGACGGGGGAGACGAGCTGATAGGAGACCCAGCCGGCGATCGCGCACCCGAGTGCGTTCACGCCCACGGTCGCCCAGGGCCGCCGGGTGGGGTGGTGGCGTCGCACCGCGTACTCGACCAGGAAGCGAACGACCGCCCCCAGAGCCCCTGCGAGCGTGACGTAGAGGGTGGTCACCGTCGGTGCCTCATGGTTCGCAGTCCCAGCCACGCTCCAATCAGACCGCTAGCCACGGCTCCCCCGGCGACGCCGATGCTGGCGGCGACCGACAGATGCCAGATCTCGCCGAGTGACACGTAGAGGCTTGAGTAGGAGGTGAAGCCGCCGAGCAGTCCCGTGATCAGAAGCAGACGCATGGGATCGTTCGGGTCGTGGTGGCGCAGGATCCCGCGTAGCAGGACGACGGCGAGGTAGACCCCGAGGAAATTGATTGTTAGCAGCACCCAAGGGACGTGGCTGATCCAAGTCCCGATCGACGGTACGCGCAACGAATCCCCATAGGGACCCCTTGGAACGGGAGTCACGTCGCTCTGGAGGCGCAGCGCCAGGTCTCGCGCCAGCGTGCCCACGGCGCCTCCTCCGGCCACCAATCCGATAGCCGCGGTCATCTGGCGGGGCGAAAGGGTGATCGAGGTGCGCATTGACCATCGAAACTAGTGGGCGCCTAGGGGGCCGTTGGAGATGGGCAAATGACAGATCTTGCCCAATTTGGTGAGCACTTTACATAACGAACATTATCGGCCCAAGTGATGCTCAGGGTTGATATACTGTCCCTATGCGTCGGTTACTGGTCGCCGCCCTGTTCGTGGCGTCAAGCGTGGGTCTCTACGCCCTGCCGGCGACGGCCGACACGTCGGGCAAGGTGACCCTGTCTTATGACTTCAGCGCGAATAGCGTTGCGCCGTCAGCCAGTGGACCGAACTTCATCATCGAAGTCGACGTCCTGCCCGAGCACACGCCGGGCGTCGTCCGCGTCGTGGCCGTGGCGCCGGACAATTCGGGCGTGAATAACATCGTCTGCCGTTTCCAGGCCGTCGACAAGAGCCAGGTCAGCTGCAGTTTCAACTTCACGGCGGCCGGCACGTGGAAGATCCACGCCCAGTACGCCACGGACAC
The DNA here is from genome assembly GCA_021790675.1 of Actinomycetes bacterium. Classification (GTDB taxonomy): domain Bacteria; phylum Actinomycetota; class Acidimicrobiia; order Acidimicrobiales; family RAAP-2; genus RAAP-2. The sequence continues at coordinate 36,420 of JAJYGN010000026.1, read as the reverse complement.
GAGTTCTGACGTCTCGGCCTGGGCCGTGACGAATATTCGCGTCGGCTACTAGGGGCCGTGGCGCGGTTCCGCGTCCTCTGGGGAGATCCCTTCCACGGGCTCGATCAAGTCGTCGTTGACGCCTACGACCTCGATGAAGCATTCGTGACAGCACACGAATTGCGTCCGGACCTGTTGCGACCCCGAGTGGGCTTTCTCATCGGGGCGTCCGAACTCCTGGCGTAGGCTGCGGCCATGAACTCACTCTTTGACGTGACGGGCAAGGTCGTCCTCGTGACCGGGGGCAGTCGCGGGATTGGCGAGATGATCGCCCGCGGATTCGTCGACGCGGGAGCGAAGGTCTACATTTCGTCGCGAAAGGCCGAGGCCTGCCAGGAGCTCGCTGACGAGCTCTCCGCGATCGGAGACTGCGTCGCGTTGCCAGCCAACTTGTCGACCGAGGAGGGCTGTCGCGTGCTCGCCGACCAGATCGCAGAGCGAGAGCCGTACCTCGACGTGCTCGTGAACAACGCTGGCGCCACCTGGGGCGCACCGATGGCCGACTACGACGAGGCGGCCTTTGAGCGGGTCCTCGCCCTCAACGTCAAAGGCGTCTTTCACCTGACCAAGTTCCTGCGAGTGCGTCTCGAGGCGCACGCCAGCGCCGACGCGCCGGCGCGCGTGATCAACATCGGCTCGATCGATGGTCTCCACGTACCGTCCATGGAAACCTACGCGTATTCGGCCTCCAAGGCGGCCGTTCACCAGTTGACCCGACACCTGGCCAAGGCCCTCGCTCCCCTGGTCACCGTCAATGCGATCGCCCCGGGACCGTTCGAGTCGAAGATGATGCACGCTACGTTGGAGGCCTTTGGCGATGAAATCGCGGCGTCGGCGCCGATGAAGCGCATCGGGCGGCCCGCGGACATGGCTGGCGCGGCGATCTTCCTCGCGTCACCGGGCGCGAGCTACGTCACGGGAGCGATTTTGCCCGTCGACGGCGGTATCGCGACCTTGGCCTGATACGAACTCCCGCGAGACGAAGGGTTACGGTGAGGTGGGTTCGCGCTCGCGGACGCCCTGGTGCAGTTTTCGATAGCTGGCTCAGTCCAGTCGCTGCGCGAGCCACTCTTCGATCTGGCGGAGCGCCTCGGCGGCCATGGAAGTCGGATGAGACGTGAAGCCGTGCATCGCCTCGGGATAGACGCGAAGGTCGACGCCAACGCCGGCGGCCGACAGGCGGGCCGCCATCGCCAGGTTGTCCTCCAAGAGGACGTCGCGCGCGCCGACTACCAGCAGGGTCGGCGGAAGGCCGCGGAGATCGCCAAAGAGTGGCGAGACGTCGGGCACACTTCGGTCGTCAACGTGACCGGCGTAGGACTGAATGAACCACTCGTCGCCGTAGAGGCGACCACCCGGTGTGAGCCCGCTCAGGTCGTAGGCGCCGAAGAGGAGGACCGCGCCGGCGCACGTATTGACGAGGCCTCGATTGCGCAGCCTCAACAAGGTGGTCGCTGCAAGCGTCGCTCCGGCTGACGCACCCCTGATCACGAAGCGATCCGTGTCGAAAAGTTCCCTCCCCTCCCCCGCCAGCCAGAGGGCGGCGGTCTCGCAGTCATCTGGAGCGGCCGGCCAAGGGTGTTCAGGCGCCAATCGATAATCGACGCTCACGACAGTGACGCTGAGGGCATCGGCGACCCCGGCGTTGCGAACATCGCCGCGGGCCGCGGAGTCCATGAAGAACCCACCACCGTGGATGTCAAGGTAAGCGGCACGTGATTTACCCGAGCTCGGCCTCGTAATTCGTACGGAGACTTCTCCAGTGTCTGCGTGGGCGAGGTACTCGATCGCGCGCGACTCGGTCGGCTCGGGCGGCAATGCCGCGCGCGCGGCGAGGAGTTCGTCGTAGCTGGTGGGACCCAACTGTCCACCGGCGGCTTGTTTCGCTTCGTAAAAGGCTCGACTCCCTTCCGCATGGGTCAGGGCGCCCGCGCTCACGAAACTCTGCAACGACAGGTCCACCGTCACCCTCCTCATTCGCATGCTGCGCCGTCGCCGTCTCGCCAGCGTAGGACATTGTCTCCACGAAATGGTGCGGCGTACCTGCGTTGTGTTGGTGCACTGGACGGGTGATAGCCAACGACAAAAGCCAGTCGCCGTTCCACGACCAATGGACGTACGATTGGCGAGATACGGATCTGGAGGGGGCATGCGCAACTGGTCTCGCACGAGGGTGAACGGATTTCGAACGATCACGACTCTCATGTCCGCGAGCGTTTTGGCAGCCGGTGTGGTCTCGCCGGCCTGGGCGGCTCGTCCGGGCGGAGGAGGAGGGGGCGGCTCGTCGAATGGACCGTCGGGCAATGACGTCTCCTATCCCCAGTGCGGCAGCACCCTTCCCTCGTCGCCGGCTTTCGCGATCGTCGGGGTGAACGGCGGGCTCGCGAACAACCTCAATTCGTGCTTTGGTCCGTCGTCCAGTTACCCGTCGTATACCCAGAGCGAGCTCTACTGGGCAACGACTTCGGCGACGGGCACGGGGATTACGACGCAACCCAAGGTGGGGCTCTACGTCAACACCGCCGATCCGGGCAACGAGTACAACGGCACCCCGATCAACGACTGGCCCACGTCGTCGGACCCGACTAAGGATCCCTGGGGATCGTGCCGTACCACAACCATTCTGACGTCCTCAAACACGTCGGCGACGGTCGGTGAGAACTCGCCTGCATGCGCGTGGCAGTACGGCTACAACATGGCGAGCCAGGACTTGATGCGACTTGTCAACGCCGCCGGTGCGATCAACAAACAGGAGACGACGCTGTCGATTTCATCCTCCCCCTCTCAATACGGCTGGTGGTTGGACGTCGAGACGGCCAATTCGTGGCAGGGTGGTTCCAGCGGGCAGGAAATGAACGCGGCCGATCTGCAAGGGATGTACGACGCACTGACCAGCGCATCGTCTGCGACCAAGGTGGGGATCTACTCGACGTCGTCGCAGTGGTCGTCGATCGCTGGGAACTACTTCTCACTGGCCTTGCCCGACTGGATCCCCGGAGCTCGTACGCAGTCCGGGGCCATCTCGAACTGCTCGCTCGCGCCGTTTTCAGGTGGACCGGTAACGGTCACGCAGTGGACGAGCCACTCACTCGACAGCGACTACACCTGTTAAAACGCCTGACGCCTCACTAGTGAGGCTGGGTTCCGAGCGTCACGTCCAAAGTGAGGTGCTTGGTGCCGCGCACGATCGTGACTTTGATCTGGTCACCGGGGTGCAGGGAGGAGAGCACGCTGGTCACGTCTTGGGCGCTGTTGATCGTCGTGCCGTTGATGCCCACAATGATGTCGCCCTGCTTGATGCCCGCCGCAGCGGCCCCGGTGTTGGGGATCACGCTCATCACGACCGCGCCGCTCGAGACCGTGAAGCCGTACTGGAGCTGGAGGGTCGGGTTCATCGACATGATCTCCACGCCAATGAAGGCGCCGTGGTTGACGACGCTCTCGCCGGCGAGCAGCGACTTGAACAGTGACTTGATCGTCGCCACCGGGATGGCGAATCCGATGTTCTGGGCGCTCGTTCCGTCCGGGAGCGTGCCAGCGACCGCGGTGTTCATCCCGATCACGTCACCGTGCGCGTCGAGCAGCGGACCTCCAGAGTTGCCGGGGTTGATCGCGGCATCGGTCTGAATCATGTTGCTCAGCGTTTCGGTGGACGAGCCCGAGCCGGCCGTGACGGTGCGTCCCAGCGCCGAGACGATTCCCTGGGTGACGGTGGGCGTTCCCGCCGCCAGTCCGAGGGCGTTGCCAATGGCCACCACGGCGTCTCCGACGACGAGCGAGTTCGAGTTGCCGAAGGTCACCGCGGGCAGACCGGACGCGCCGTTGATGCGAATCAGCGCGACGTCATTCATGGGGTTGGTGCCCACGAGTGTGGCCGGCAGACTCTTCGTCGAACCGGAGCGTGTGACGGTGATCGTCCCGCCGTTGACGGCAGCCGCGATGACGTGGTTGTTGGTCACCACGAGGCCGTTGGAGGAGACGATCATGCCCGTCCCCTGGTCCTCGCTGCCCTGGCCCTTGACATCGATGGAGACCACCGACGGCAGCACCCGGTCGACGAGATTGGGAATCGTGAGCCCGCTGGGCAGCACCGCTCCGGTCGCCGGGATGTTGGTCGAATTGATGGTCACGCCGCCCGTACTCGCCGAGGGGGCCGCAAAGTGTCCTGCGAGACCGCCGACCAGCGCCGCGACGAGGAGAAGAGAAATACGAGTTGACCAGGGGGTGCGCATTGGTCGTCCCTGTGACGCGAGCGCCATCGCGTTGAGTTCTGCCTCCGACGCCGAGGCCGCACCGCTCCCCTCGCCCGCCGGCAACGTCGCCTCGGGGCTGTCATCGGCACCGTCGGTAACATCCACGACGTGGGGGGTCTCACTCGAAGACGGGGACGTCGCGGGTGCGGCGAAGGTCGTGTCGGGCGTGGTCGGAACCGGTGTGTCAGTCGCCGCGTTGGGCGCGGAGTTCGCGTCGAGTTCGTGCGGCGAGTCGTCGGCGGGGGGCGTCGGAAAATCACTCACAAATGTCATGTTAGGCACCGCGACCTAAAATTGGCCTAAAAGAAGATGAAATATTTGCCTCGTGGGGAGCGACTAGATTGGGAACCTATGTCTCGTCGCATTGAGATCGAAATCACCAGTCTGAAGGGCGACGTCGCTACGTGGCGCGCGGCCGGCGCCAAGTTGCCCAAGGGTGTTCTGGATGCCAACCTCGTGCCCGGTGGTGCGGTAGTCGGCCACGTCTATCGCGCGGACGTCGAGCAGTACATGGAGGGCATGGAAGTGCTCTCCGTGATGCCGCCCAAGTCCGCATCCCCGTTGGACCCGCGTAACGAGCGAATCGAATTGATCCCGGTGGCCAAGTCGGGGCCCGACGTCATCGTCACCTACGCGCCCAAGGGCCGCGGCCCGCGTCGCGACGGAGTACGTGACGGCGCACGCACCGGCGGCCGTGACGCGCGTCGATCCGGCCCACGGGCCGACGGCGACTCCCGTGAGCGCCCGCGTCGTGACGCGCCTCGTCCCGACGGCGCAGAACGCCCCGAACGCCCCGAACGCCCCGCGCGCACCGAACGATCTGAGCGACCGGCACGCGCTGCATCGCCGCGCAGTGAGCGCCCCGTGCGCGGCGGCACCCGGCCTCCGCGCCGCGAGCGTCCGAGCGGGCCCATCGCTCCGCCGGTGACCACCACGCACCGCAACGCCCTTTTGGCCACGCTGTCGCCCGAGCAACTGCCGGTCGCCGAACAGCTATTGCGCGGCGGGATGCCGGCCGTGCGCACCGCGGTGGCCGAGCAGAACAAGAACGCGACCGCCCAGGGCCGACCCACCGTCGACCCGGTCACGATCGAGCGCATCGCCGAGGACCTCTTGGGCCGTACAAACCTGGCGATGTGGAAGGACCGCGCGGCTGGCGCGATCGGTGCGGGCAAGGAGTTGCGCCTGCGCGACCTTCGCGCTGTCGTGACTTCGGCCAAGACCGTCTCGCTCGACGAGGAGTCGCGCGCCCAGCTCAAGGAGCTGCAGGCCGCCCTGACCACTCGTCTCGAGGCGCTGCGCACTCAATGGAACGAGCGTCTCGAAGCTGCGGTCTCCTCTAACAATGTCGAAGAAGCTCTGCGACTGGTCGCGCGTCCTCCGGACATGTCCACTCGCGTGGGAGCCGAGATGGCGGTGCGCGTCGTGGGCATCGTCTCTGATGCCCTCACCGCCGAGCAGACGCCCGAGCGTTGGATGGAGATCGTCACTCTGGCGGTCGACACGTCGATTCGTCGCAACGTGAAGCCTCACGGCATCCCGGACAACGAACAGTGTCACGCCCTGGCGGTCAAGAGCGCCGGGGCCATCCCCGAGCTGGCCAAGCTGCTGGGCATGAGGGTTCCGCCGCCGCCGCCGCCCACTCGCCCCGTTCGTCGTCCGGCTAGTCGCCCCGCATCGTAAGCAGCCGGGCTCGCCAGCCCACTGATTCATAGAGCGACTTACTGGCCCGATCCCCGGGTAGCGCCCACGCGTCCACTGGAGCGACCGCCTTCGCCAGCTCGGCCAGAGTGGATCGCGCGACACCCTGACGGCGGTGGTCAGCGGTCACGAAGAGGATCTTGACAATCCCACTCTCGACGATCGCGAGCGAGACCGGCCGCCCATCGCGTCCGAGCCACATGCTTCTCCTCTCAATGATGCCGACGAGGTCGCCAAGGTCATCGAAGATCGCCGTCGCCCCACGTACGCCACGCGACGCCTCGAGGAGTTCCTCCCAGAGTGTGTGAACCTCGTGCGTGGCGTGCGCGACGTGATCGAGGCGCAGCGCCATCGATGACTCAGACGCAATCGCGACAGAGCATTTTCGCCTCGTCGGCGAGCTGGCTCGTCTTCTTGAGCAAACGGCACGAGGAGCACCGGAATTCGTCGTCCTGTTTGGGCAGGATCGCCTCAACGAGTTCGGCCGTGGGGTCGACCTCGCCGACCAGGTCGTCGTCATCCTCGGGTGTGGTGGTGCGCCGGATGGTTTCGGCGAGCACCTCGTCAAGGGCCAATTCCACGTCGGCGTCGTCGGCGATGTCCTCGTCGTCGACGACGACCGCCTCGACCGGGACCTCGTCCTCATCGAGTTCGACGTCCGCGTCGTCCTCGTCCTCGTCAGCGACGAGATCTTCGACATCGACACTCTCGGCGTCGTCAATCTCGGCTCCGACGATCTCCTCGTCAAAGCCCTCGGCTAGTTCTTCTTCATCAAATACTTCGTCTGCGTCGCTGTTGCTAGCCATAACTACCCTTCTATCTGGCGCTGGCAGTGTAGAACCTTTTCGGTGGCCCATGTGCCATTTCCCCTAAGGAATGGCTAAACCTGAGCAGTACTCAACTTTCGAGGCGGCGCCGCTCGGCGCGTCGCTCGGCTTCGAGGCGCTCGAGATCGGTGTCGGCGTGGTCCACGAAGCTCATTGCCCCGGCCAGGGCGCGGTGGCCGGCCACCTGGGCGATCAGCTCGTGCATGCGGTGCGCGACGCGCCGGTAGTTGGGGTGCCCCTGGGGGCTTGAGCGCAGCTCGATGAGGTGCATGGCTTCGCGGGCGTTCATCTGGATCGCGTAGCGGATGCGAAAGGCCAGGGCCACGGCGTACTGGGCGCTCTGGGGGAACTCCGAGACGAGGTCGTGGTAGAGATCAGCCGAGCGCGACAGGGACTCCTCGTAGGGCCCCCTCAAGCCGGCCTCAGCCACGATCTCGGGCACGTCATAGCCCAGATCCACCGTCAGCGGTTGCCAGTCCACGGTCAGGAGCCGGTGGCGCTGCAGGTCACGAAACGCCCCGTAATCGGTCACGAGCTCGAAGCGGTAGTCGGTGCGCTCGAAAGCGCGTCCGGGACGATGGCGGCGATTCGTGCGCGCTCCGACGTAAACGTTGAACAGGTCCTGGCGCGCACGGCCGTCGAGCCCGGCGACCACCAGACGCGCCTGCTCGTCGGACAAGGTGGAGGCCTCGAAGACGATCGCCTCAAGGACGCGTGACTCGCCCTCGGGGTCATAGCCCACGAGTCGCACCACGTCACCTTCGTCGCGCGGGTGAGGGGTAGACCACGACTCCACCAACTCAGCCGTCGCGCGATGCGCGTCGGCCAAATACGCCGTCCACGCTCCCCCGCGCTCGGCGACGTTGAGGCGCTTGAGGAATGAGGGGATCACCTTGGCCAGTTCCTCGTACATCAGTTCTGCGTAGTCGCGAACCTCCTCAAGGGGGTGGGCGCGCATGCGCAACAGCAACGCCTCGTAAGCCTGGCCCGACGCGTAGATCCCCAGGTTCGACAGGGCGCTGGCCGGCAGCAGCCCGCGCACCGCGTCCAGGGCCTTCGCTCGGATGGCTTGGCGATAGACGAAGTCAGTGTCCTCGGGGGTCTTGGGAAAACGCCGGGTCAGCCATTCGGTGAGCGTGCGCAGGAGTTGACCGTAGGTGTCGAACATGCGGTCCATCTCGCCCACGTAGCGAGCCCCGTAGCGCGACTCGAGGAGTTGAGCGTCGCGGTAGAAGCGGTAGTGGCCGTTTGAAAGTCGTTTGTCGTAGCCCAGATAGCGGGTCGACTGCTCGAGGTAGCTCGCCAGACGTCCGCGCTCGAGCACCTTGGTCAGGACGTTGCTCGCCTGCTCACAGGCCAGGTGCACCCCGCCGAGCTGGGCCACCGAGTCGTCACCATACTCGTAGAAGATGCGCTGGTAGAGCTCGTCGGCGCGGTCCAGCCCTGTGGTCGCGTCGATCGACGCGTCCCCGCTGAGATCGAGGTCGCCGGCGAACTCGTCGAGAAAGAGCCGTCGCAGGCTCTTCGACGAGCGTGAGTAGCGGGCGAAGAGCGCTCCCTTGACGACCTCGGGCAAGTTCACCAGCGCGAACACCGGTCCGTCGAGGTTCGTGAAGTACCGTCGCAGGACCGACTGCTCGGTGTCGGTGAACTCTTCGGCGACGTAGGGGTGCATGGGTAATCGAGACTAGAGCGCCCGTCAGCCGAGCTGGTGGACGCTGAAACTGCCCGCGACGACGCTGCGCATGATCGCGTCGCGGGCCCCGCGGGCCACCTCGACGACGCCATAGCGCGGGGAAAGCCGTGTCACCTGCTCGCAGAGATCCGCCACCTGCTTGGCGTTTCGCACGAAATCCCCTGGTGAGGTCTGACCCAGTTCGAGGTCGGCCAGATCCAGGACGGTGCCCAGGGACGCCCCGCGGGCCCAGGCCGCGATGACCGTCGCGAAGCGGCCGTCGGGCTCGCGGGTGTGGGGCACTGAGAACTCGTCCTCGAGATTGGAGAGCGTCGCCGTCTCGACGGAGATTTCCCCCAGGCGCTCGGCGATCAGGTCGCGACGCTGAGGACCCAGACGGTCGTTGATCACCCGACGGCGCTTCACGGGCACCTGGCGTCCCGCATGCAGCGGTTTGGCCGATCGCTTGGACTCGAAGACGAAGGCCGAGAGGACACCGGCCAGTTCAGCCGGCTCAAGCCCTTCGAGAACGCCCGCGCTGATGGACTCGACGATCAGCAGGTCGCTCTCGTGATAGAGCGAGCGCAACAGCTGGCCGCGCTCGCTCAGGTGCCAGCCGTCGGCGTAGCCGAGGCGTTCGAGCACCCGATGGCGTGCGAGGAGTTGCTCGACGAGGGAACGCCCGGCCCGCGGGCGGTGGTCGCTCTCGAACTGGGCGAACGAGCGCTGGACGACACTGAGCGCAGTGTCGTAGTCGAAGTGGCCCACCAGATTGGCGGTGAGGTTGTACGTCGGACGGAACGACGAGTGCAGGTCCGAGGGGGCCGCCAGCGCCACGCGGGCCACGTCGTGGAGAGCCACCTCGGGGGCGAAGCACACCACCGCGTGGCCCTCGTCGTCAAGGCCGCGCCGGCCGGCGCGGCCGGTCATCTGTGCGTACTCGCCGCTGGTGAGGAACTTCTTACCCGCGTCGGAGTACTTGGTGAAGCGCTCGAGCGCGACCGAGCGCGCCGGCATGTTCACGCCGAGGGCCAAGGTCTCGGTCGCGAAGACCACCGCGAGAAGGTTGTGCTCGAAGCATTTCTCCACGATCTCGCGAAACGCTGGCACCATGCCAGCGTGGTGGGCCGCCAGTCCTCGCACCAGGCTGTCGAGGAAGTCGGGGAAGTCCAGGGCGGCGAGATCGTCATCGGAGAAGTCCGCAAGACGCTCTTCCGCGATCTTCGTGATGATGCGCTTCTCCTCGCCCGAGGTGAAGTTGAGTCCGTCGCGCCGGCACTGGTGAACGGCGTCGTCGCAGGCAGCGCGCGAGAAGATGAAGACGATCACCGGCAACAAGTCCTCGTGCTCGAGGGCGCGCAGCAACTCCGAGCGTCGCGGCGCTCGAAATGGCGCAGGCGGCGAGGAGGAGCGAGAGTTCTTCCACTGTGGCCCGCGGCGGAACTTGCGCGTCGCCTTCATCAGGTTGTCGATGCGTCGGGCCTCATCTGATGGTCGGTCGCCGTCGAGCAAGTCGACGATCTCGGTGTCAGTCTGACCACGACGCACCACGGCGACGTGATTATGCAAAGTGATGGGGCGTTCGCGCTCGATTACGACCGCCGTCTCGCCGCGCACCGATTCGAACCACTCCCCCAGGAAGTCCGCGTTGCCCACCGTCGCTGACAGGGCGACGAACTGCACGCTCTCACCCGTGAGAATCAGCACCTCTTCCCAGACGCCGCCGCGAAACGGGTCCTGGAGGTAGTGGACCTCGTCGAGGATGACGAGGCCGAGCTGGGTGAGGTGGGCGGCCTCGGCGAGGAGCATATTGCGCAGGACCTCGGTCGTCATCACGACGATCTCAGCGTCGCGGTTGATCGAGGTGTCACCCGTCAGCAGCCCGACCCTCGAGCCGCCGTAGAGGCGCGAGAGCTCTCCGTACTTCTGATTCGAGAGGGCCTTTAGCGGCGTCGTGTAGAACGCTCGACGTCCGCGAGCGATGGACCGACCAATCGCGTAATTGGCCACGAGCGTCTTGCCGGATCCCGTGGGAGCGCTCACGAGGACGTTGACCCCCCGATCGACGGCGTCGAGCGCCTCAATCTGGAAGTCGTCGAGTCCAAACCCAAGGGTGTGGGTGAATTCGTGGCGGTAGGTCGTCACTTCTTGAACAACTTGCCGACGCCGATCGCGAGGAAGTAGAAGACCGTGAGTGGGGTGGCGAGCGCGAGCATCGACAAGGGATCGCCGCTCGGGGTGAAGACGGCCGAGGCGACGGTGATCGCGATCAACGCGTAGCGCCAGGAATGCAGGAGTTGGTTCGGCGAGACGATGCCCGCGAGCTCAAGGGCGACGAGCACCACGGGGAACTCGAAGGTGATGCCGAAGATGAACATCATCATCAAAAACAGGCCCAGATATTGGTTTGGGTTGTAGTCAGCGACCAGGCTGTGTCCGCCGATCGACTGCAAGAAGGCGATGGCGTGACCGAAGCTGAAGTAGGCGACCGCGACGCCGCCGGAAAAGAAGAGGATGGACGCGCTGACAAAGGGCACCGCGTATCGCCGCTCCTTGGCCTTCAATCCCGGCGTGATAAAGCGCCAGACGTGCCAGAACACGAAGGGCGAGGCGAAGAGCATTCCACCAAAGAAGGCGATCTTGACGCGAAGAGTCAGGCCGTCGAGCGGATTCGTGACGAGGAAGGTGCAGTGGCGCGGCAGCGCCCGGCAGTACGGATCCTGGAGGAAGCGAAGGATCTCGGGATAGACCATGAAGGACACCACGCCGGCGACCAAGACGGCGACGGCGCTCTGGAGGAATCGACGCCGCGCCTCGGCCAGGTGCTCGGCCAGCGTCATGCCGGTGGCGGCCTTGCGGAAGTTGGACACGAGCGCCTAGTTGAGAGACGGATCGGGCGACGGCGGAAGGTCGCGCGGAGGCGGGGGCACGTGGTGCGTGGAATTGAACAGCGGTCCCTTCCAGGACTCGTCGGGTGCCACCTCGTCCTCAGTGGGCGGGGGCGCGTCGGACGCGCTGCTGCGCAGATCGGCGCGGTCGGCGAGCTCGTTGAGGAGGTTGACCGGGCTGCGCGCCAGGCGCGCGAGGTCTCCCGCGCTCGGCAGATCCGGGATCACCTCGCGGACCTCGGATTCGACGCGCTCTTGGATCCGCTTGAGCGCCCGCCAGCTGGCGCCGAGCTTGTGGGCCACCTCGGGCAGCTTGTCCGGGCCTAGGAGGATCATCACGACTGCGACGATGACCAGGATCTTGATCGGACTCAGAGAGAACACGGGTCCATTGTAGGGGTGGGGCCCCCGAGATCCCTAAATGAATCCGAAGCGGTTGAGCGGCCAGATACGCAGGAAAACCTTGCCGATGAGATCTTTGCGCGGCACCGTACCCCACATCCGGCTGTCGCAGGAATTCGGGTGGTTGTCACCCATCATGAAGTACGAGTTGGCGGGCACAGTCACGTTGCCGATGGCCTGGCCGAGGGGCTCGTAGTGAGTCCAGGTCTCATGGAGTGGCGAACCGTTCACGTAGATGGTGTTGCCCTTGGAAGTCAGGTGGTCTCCCGGCAGGCCAATGACCCTCTTGACGAGGTCGGTGACCGGGTCACCGCAGTGCTCAGCCGGGGGTGCCTTGAAGACGACGATGTCGCCCCGATGGATCGTCCCAAATTCCACGCTCAACTTCGAGACGATGATGCGGTCACCGATCTGCAGCGTTGGCTCCATCGAGCCCGAGGGGATGAAGAACGTCTGGATGACGAACGTGCGCATGAGAAACGACACGCCCAGTGCAACCAGGACAATGATGAGCCACTCGACGAGTAGGTGCTTCTTACGCCGCTTCAATGGCGCGGGGGCTGCCACTTCGTCGGGCTCCTCCGGGGACGCGTCGGTGGAAGGCTCAACGATATCGGACACACATCAAGGCTAGTCGCGCCGCTCGTGGCGATCCCGTCGCTCTAGAGAGTCAAGTAGGCGCTGGAATCGCTCGTCGTGATTCTTGAAGGGATCCTTTAAGAGCACGGTGCGCTGCATCTCGTCGTTAAGCTTCAAGTGCACCCAGTCCACGGTGTAGTCCCGGCGCCACTCCTTGGCGGCACGGATGAAGGATCCGCGTAGGTGGGCTCGTGTGGTGGTGGGCGCGGTGACCGCGGCCTGGGCCACCTGCTCGTCGGTGACCATGCGGCGGAAGTGTCCCCGGGCCTGGCGACGGTAGTAGAGGCCCCGCGAGAGGTTGGTGTCGTGATAGAGCAAGTCGATGAGGGCCACGCGCGCGTCGGAGAGTTCGACGCCCAGGCGTTCACGCTCGCGCTCGATGATCTGCAGCTTCGCAATCCAGTCCACCCGGTCGGCCAGTCCCATGGGGTCTGATCGGTACTGTTCGATCACTTCGCGCCACATGCGAACGGCCTCAATCTGATCGGGTGGCAAGCTCCGACGCTGGGCAAAGAGTTCAGCGCGTTCGCAAAGGTCCTCTTGAATCTCCAGGGCGGTCATATCGCGCCCGCTCACCAGCTTGATCGGTTCCTTGCTCCAGAGGTCGTAGGAGATGTCACGCAGAGCGTTGATCGGCGAGGCGATGTTGAAGTCACGCAGAACCGTCGTGCGATCCTCGATCATGGCGAGCACGACGGCCGCAGTGCCGACCTTGAGGAACGTGGCGTACTCGTTCATGTTCGAGTCGCCGACGATGACGTGCAGGCGCCGGTACTTTTCGGGGTCGGCGTGAGGCTCGTCGCGGGTGTTGATGATGGGCCGACTGCGGGTGGTAGCAGACGAGATGGACTCCCAGATGTGCTCCGCGCGCTGACTCATGGAGTACGTGGTGCCGCGAGCGTTGGTGACGACCTTGCCCGCTCCTGAAAATATCTGCCGGCTGATCAGGAAGGGAATGAACACCTGCTCGAGCCGCGAAAGATCCTCGATTCGATCGATGCAGTAATTCTCGTGGCACCCGTAGGAGTTGCCAGAGGAGTCGGTGTTGTTCTTGAACAAGAAGATGTCCCCGCGGATCCCCTCGTCGACGAGCTGCTCTTGGGCGTAGTCCACTAGCTCGCGCAGGATGGTCTCGCCGGCCTTGTCCTGGGCGATGAGGTCGCTGAGCGTGTCGCACTCGGCCGTGGCGTACTCGGGGTGGCTGCCAACGTCGAGGTAGAGACGGCTCCCGTTTTCGAGAAAGACGTTGCTCGAACGTCCCCAGGCGACGACCTTGCGAAAGAGGAACCGCGAAACCTCGTCCGGGCTCAAGCGTCGTTGGCCCCGCAGCGAGAACGTGATGCCGTACTCGGTCTCGACTCCGAAGATCCGGCGCAGCATGGGGACCTACGCCCCGAGCATCTCGCTGATGGCGCCGACGTGGAGACGAACAAACGTGCGGCGTGCGCCACGGTCTTCGAGGACGCCGACTTCGAGCTCGTTGGCCGGGATCGACCGTTCAGGTCCACCCAGCGCGCTGACAGCGTGACGCAACGTCACGTCGAGACTCGTGGGCTCGCTGAAGAGCGCCGCGTAGCGCGCCTTGACTGCTTCGGCGTCGCCTCCGAGTACCGCGAAGTGCGCCTCGTCGGAGATGGTGCCCTCGTAGGCGATTTGGTAGAGCTTCGTCTGGTGGAACTTGTTTCCCAGTTGGGCAACCAGGATCTCGACCTCGAGAGGCTTGGGACCCTCGCTGAACATGTCGCCGAGATGCTGGGCGTAGTAGTTGGCCAGGGCGCGCGCGTCGACGTCGTCGCGCGAGTAGGTGAATCCCGTCGAGTCCGCCCAGCGGATCCCGGCCTCACGAAGTCGGTCAAACTCGTTGTACTTGCCCACACCCGCGAAGGCGATCCGGTCGTAGACCTCGGAGATCTTGTTGAGCGAGGCCGACGTGTTCTCGGCGACCATCACGACACCCACGTCGTAGACGGAGGCCAGGATGGAACGGCCGCGCGCGATCCCCTTTTGGGCGAATGTCGCGCGGTCCTTGATCAGCTGCTCTGGAGCGACGTAGAAGAAATTGCTCATCGCAGTGTGCCCCCCGGCACGCCGCCGGTGCTCGTGCGTCGCTCGCTGATCGCGCGAAAGCGCTCGCCGACCTCGTCGTTCGTGATCTCGCGATATCCACCGGCGTCGATCACGACCATCATGGGAAAGAGCCCGCGCACGAAGTCCGGACCCCCGGTGCTCGGGTCGTTGTCCCCCGCCTCATAGAGGGCGAGGGCCCCAAGTTCGAGTGCGGCCTCCATGTCGAGGTCGGCGCGAAAGCCCAGACGCAGTGCGCTCTCGGCGAAGGGAGATCCCGAACCGATCGTGGCGAAGTCGTGGCGCTCGTAGGCTCCTCCGGCGCCGTCGTACTCGAAGATTCGTCCCATCTGGTGGCTGGAGTCCCAGCCTGCCAGCAGGGGAATCACGATCAGTGGCGATGTGAGGTTGTTGCGCTGGATGATCGGCGACAAGTAGTTGGCCTTGCCCTCGAGGCTCAGGGTCGAGTTAGTCATCTTCTCGTAGTGCTCGAAGGAGAGCTGAGCCATACGGATGAACTCCATGCCGCGTGCGGCCGTACCCGAAATGGCGATCGCCGTGTACTGGTCCGCGGCCTCGATCTTTCGCACATCGCGACTCGCGATATAACTGCCCGTCGCCTGACGGTCACCGACCATCACGACGCCGCCCACGAAGCGAACGGCGATCACCGTCGTTGCGTGGGCCGAAAGCCCTTCGCCGGCGCCGGCGACATCCACCGGAAAAGCCACACCGGCGGCCTGGGAGAACTGGTAGAAGGAGGGACCGGGATCCTGGGTCGCGCTAAAGAGCGGCAGGCCCACGGCTACTGACCGCCCTTTTGAACGTAGTTGCGCACGAACTCCTCGGCGTTCTCTTCGAGGACTTCGTCGATCTCGTCCAGCAGGTCGTCGAGATCGGCCTTCAACTGCTCACCCTTGGTCGTGTCGATGCTCACCTCGGGCGCCTCCGCAGCGGTCCGAGTGGTGCGTTGCTTCTGAATTCTTTCCTGCTCAGTCATACAATCCGTTCTAGCCGTCGAGCGCCCTCAGTAGGTCGGCGGCGCTCGTACTCGTTTCTAGCAAGTTCTCGGTCAAATCTGCGGTACCCCGCAGGGGGTCCATCATGGGCACGCGCTGGAGCGGTCCGTCGCCCAGATCGAAGACGAGTGAGTCCCAATTCGCTGCCACGATCTCGTCGGGAAAGCGCTCGACGCACCGGCCGCGAAAGAAAGCCCGGGTGCTGCGCGGGGGGTTGTGGACGGCGTCGCGCACCGGCGACACCTCGAAGAGACGCCGTAGCCCCACCCGTGCCGAGAGGGACCTCTCGGGCCGCAAGTCGTGGTACTGCAGGTCGATTGCGCGCAGGCGCGCGTCGGTGTCGGACAGGTCGTGGCGCTCGCGATAGCCCTGCAGGACGCGTTGCTTGGCGGCCCAGTCCACCCGGTCGGCGACGCCCGAGGGGTCTGCACGCACGCCGTCGAGCATCTCGCGCCACTGGGTAAGGATCTCGGCCACTTCGGTCTCGGGGGCCACGGCGCTCGCGCCCGTGTCGGCCACGTAGTCCTGGGCGAGGTGCCAGAGGGCGTCCTGGAGGTCCCAGGCGCTGTAGCTCTCACCGTTGTCAGCCTGTTCGACCGCCTGAAGGCTCGGGTCGAGGGCGAAGTGGCGCACTGCGCGAACTGGATGGCGAGGCGAGGGCGGAAAGACGGCCGCGCCACGGTCCTCGAGCACGGCGAGCAGCAGCGCCGTGGAGCCGAGCTTGACGAAGGTGGCGACCTGACTCATGTTCGCGTCGCCGATGATGACGTGGAGTCGGCGAAAGCGCTCCGCATCGGAGTGCGGTTCGTCGCGGGTGTTGATGATCGGCCGCTTCAGGGTGGTCTCGAGTCCCACGACCTCTTCGAAAAACTCGGCACGCTGGCTTAGCTGGAACGACGGAGCGTGGCTCAACGCGTCGTCGGTCTCCGCGCCGACCTTGCCCGCACCCACCACGACCTGGCGCGAGACGAAGTGCGGCACCATCGCGCGCACCACGTCGGAGAAGTCCACCTTGCGGCTCACGAGGTAGTTCTCGTGGGTGCCGTAGGAGTTCCCCTTGCCGTCGGAGTTGTTCTTGTACATGGTGATCGCGTCGGGAGGTTCGAGGCCTGCGTTGGCCGCGCTGAGGGCGCGGCGCATCACCTCTTCGCCGGCGATGTCGTAGAGGGTCGCCTCGAGGGGCGTGCGACACTCGGGCGAGGAATATTCGGGGTGGGCGTGATCGACGTAGAGACGCGCGCCATTGGACAGGACCGTGTTGGCCAGATGGGTCTCGACGATCGGAGCGAACGCGGTCAGCCCCGAAAGCCCCCGCGCGTCGAGGTCAGGCGTCTCGCCTTCGAAGTCCCAGTTGATGCGCGAGGCCCCCTGCTGGGCGTAGGCGTTGACGATGATGCTCGAAGCCAGGATCGGATCCTGGTCGGGCCCGCCCGCGATCCCGTATTCGGTCTCGATCCCGAGGACCTTCTCTATCGCCACGCCAATGGACCTAGAGGTACTGGCCGGTTCCGACGTGCTGAATCGAGCGCCCGCCGTTCACGTTGGCCTCTTCGCGATTGACGAGGGTACGGATAAAGACGATGCGCTCACCCTTCTTGCCCGAAATGCGAGCCCAGTCATCGGGGTTGGTCGTGTTGGGCAAGTCCTCATTTTCGCGGAACTCCTGGCGGATCGACTCGGTGAGGTCCTCGACCCGAAGTCCCCGGCCGTTGCCGGCAATCTCGCGCTTGACGGCGAGCTTCTTCGCCCGACGAACGACGTTCTCAATCATTGCACCCGAGGCGAAGTCCTTGAAGTACAGCACTTCCTTGTCACCGCCCTGGTAGGTCACCTCAAGGAAGCGGTTCTCATCGTCGATGCGATACATCCCGGCCACGGTCTGTTCGATCATCACTGACACCGCCTTGTCGCGGTCTCCCCCACCGAGCTCGCGGACCTGATGCTCGTCGATGGGCAGGCCGCGGTGCAGATAGCGCTGGAAGATCGAGCTCGCCGCCTCCGCGTCGGGCCGTTCGATCTTGATCTTCACGTCGAGGCGGCCCGGGCGCAGAATGGCCGGGTCGATGAGATCCTCGCGGTTGGTCGCACCGATCACGATCACGTCTCGCAGGGACTCCACGCCGTCGATCTCAGCGAGGAGCTGGGGCACGATGGTCGACTCCATGTCCGAGCTGATTCCCGTGCCGCGCGTACGAAACAACGAGTCCATCTCGTCGAAGAACACGATGACCGGCACGCCCTCTTCGGCCTTTTCTCGCGCGCGCTGGAACACCAGGCGGATCTGGCGCTCCGTCTCGCCGACGTACTTATTGAGCAGCTCAGGACCCTTGATGTTCAAGAAGTAGGAGCGAACGTTGCGATTGCCCGTCATCTCGGCGACCTTCGCCGAGAGTGAGTTGGCCACCGCCTTGGCGATCAGCGTCTTGCCGCATCCCGGCGGACCGTAGAGGAGGATCCCCTTGGGCGCCGGCAGCTCGTAGTCCTGAAAGAGTGCGCGGTGCAGGTAGGGCAATTCGACGGCGTCGACGATGGACTCGATCTGTGCGTCGAGGCCGCCCACGTCGGCGTAGGTGATGTCGGGCACCTCTTCGAGGACGAGTTCTTCGGCCTCCTGGCGCACCAGGCGCTCGGTGAGCAGGTTCGAGCGCAGGTCGAGCAGCACCGCGTCGCCGCTGCGCAGGCGCACGTCGGCCAGCGAGTCGGCCATCTCCACTACACGCTCTTCGTCGGAACGCCCGTAGATCAGGACCCGACGTCCGTCGAGCACCTCCTTGACGGTGACTACCTCACCCTGGCCGTCCGCCTCGCGCACGGCGATGACCGTGAAGGACTCGTTGAGAACCACCTCGTTGCCGCGCGAGACCTCGCGCGGGTCGATGCCCGGGTGCAGGGCGACACGCATCTTGCGTCCCGAGGCGAAGACGTCGACCGTGCCGTCGTCGTTGAAGTCGGCGAACGTTCCGTAGACCGCTGGCGGCTGGGTGAGCTTTTCCACCTCGTCGCGAAGGGCGGCGATCTGGTCGCGAGTCTGCTGGATGGTGATGGTCAACTTTTCGTTGTTCGAACGGGTCTGGGCCAACTGCCCTCGCGACTCAAGGAGCTGCTCCTCGAGCATCTCGATGCGCCGCAGCGCCGCGGCCAAATCACCCTCGCGTGACGGGCGCGCACCCTCAACGCGCCCCTGGGCGGGGTTCGGAAATCTCTCTGAGCCGTCCATGGCTTCACCATAGGTGAGGCCCGAGGGGTCAGGTCGTCAGGAGTGGGGCCGACGACCGCTAAAGTGGCATCTCGGAACGCGCCACGGAGGAAGTTCATGAAAGTTTGGATCGACCAGGACCTGTGCACCGGCGATGGCCTGTGTGAGGAAATCTGTCCTGCGGTCTTTACGCTCCTCGACGACGGCCTCGCCTACGTGAAGGAAGGCGACGTCGTGCGCAACAACCCCGGCGGCGCCCAGGGCGTCGCGGTCGTGCCCGACGGACTCGAGGACGCCGTGGTCGAGGCCTCCGAAGAGTGCCCCGGCGAGTGCATCTTCATCGAGCGCGACTAGCCCTTTTTCACCAGACGCCGCGCACTGGTGAGGAATCCCGTGTGCGCCACCATCCGGTGGTCCGGACGTACCGAGCGGCGCTCCACATGCCAGGTTCTCCGAAGAATCTCGACCGTCTCTTCCAGGCCGAAGGCCGCGTCGCGCAGAGTGTCACGTAGCTGCTGAACCTGATTGATGGTTGGCAGGTATGCGAGAAAGATCCCACCGGGGCGTAGGGCGTTCTCGGCGTGGGCGACGACGTCCCAGGGTTCGGGCATGTCCAGGATCACGCGATCGAAATCGCGGTGCTCGATTCCCTGGGTGACGTCACGGATGTGAATCTCGTAGGCGACCTCGGGTCCCAACTGGTCGACGACGTTGCGTCGAGCCTGCTCGGCGAAGTCCTCGCGAATCTCGTAGGCGGTGATCATTGCCCCCGCGCGCAGCAGGGTCATCGAGAGCGCCCCCGAGCCCACTCCGGCTTCGAGCACGCGCATGCCCGGCGCGATGTCGGCCTGCATAAGGATCGCGCCTAGGTCCTTGGGATAGATGACCTGGGCGCCGCGGGGCATCTTCAGGACAACGTCGGACAGCGTCGGGCGAAGGACGAGGAAGCTACGCTCCCCCGAACCACTCACGACCGTTCCCTCGCTCACACCGATCAGATCATCGTGCTGGACGATGCCGGCGTGGGTGTGAAACGCACCCCCCTCACGCAGGGTGATCAGGTAGCGCCGGTCCTTGGCGTCGATCAGCATGACCCGTTCACCCGGGCGAAGTTCAGCGTTCATCGCGCGCGACGACTGAGCTTCTGACCACGGCGCTCGAGCACGCGCAGCACGCCGATCATGGCCCCAACGGCCAGCCACTTCGACGAGCGCTGGCTCAACCCTCGAAGGGTTGCGCTACGCATGGCGATACGGGCGAGGCGGAGAATCAACGTCGACGTCGCTTCGCGATTCGTCGCCCGCGCAGCCGCCCCCAGAAATAGCCCGTCAGCAGGCCCCCGACGCCCACCGAGGCGATGGTCGCCGGCTGCTCTGCGGCATCCTTGATCGGCTCAACCGCCGGCAGCAGGGCCCGCAACGAATTCGCCAGCTCGCGTCGCGTGGCCGAGTCGTGACTCACGTGGACTTCTTCAGGCGCCGCTTGGCCTCACCGCTGACAATGCGCCAGGCCGTCAGGACGATCACGATTGCCGCGACGGCCGCGACGATCAGGTACGGCAGCCACGAGAGCGAACCGTCGAGGACGGGGAACTCGCCCTGGAGGAAGCGCAGCGCGCCCATCAGCAGCAATAGGGCGCCGAAGCCCACGAAGACCGAGCCGACGGCACCGTAGAGCGCGTAGCGACCCAGGTCCTTGAGGGGCTGGACCGTCTCTTCCTTCACGTAGCGCACGAGCAGTGAGCGAATCTCGTCGAAGTCACGCTGGAGCGAGGCGCCCTTCATGACCTTGCGCCAGGACGGAAGCTTCACGGCCTCAGCCTACTCACTGCGCTCTTTGACCAGGTAGCTCGAGCTCGCCGTGGCCACGAGGTTGTGTGTGTCATCGGTGATGCGCGCGGCGACGAAAACGACGCTGCGGCCCTCCTTGGTGCTCGTGGCGGTGCAGGTCAGCCGGGAGCCGACCAGGACCGGGCGGAGAAACGAAATTTTCATCTCCGTGTTGGTGACGTAGACCTTGCGAGTTCCGATGCTCGACACGGCGCAGGCGCCCATTGCGGAGTCGGCGAAGGCCCCGAGGAAGCCGCCCTGAACGAGCCCGGCCGGGTTGGCGAATCGCTCGTCGGCAATCATCGACCAGACGCTCGTGCCCGGCGTGTTCTTGTCCAGACAGGTCAGCCCGAGGGTGAGATCGCAGTTCGGCGGCACCTGGAGTGGCACGACCCGAGGCTAGCCCTGGTTCGGTCGGGCCCCGCGACGAATTGTTACTGTTCTAGCCATGATCGACGATCTCTATCCCGGTGCCAATGAACTCGAGGGCCGGGCGATCCGTCAGATCGTGGCACTGGCCATGGACGCCCCCGCGGCGGCCAAGTCGGGCCACAGTGGCACAGCCATGGCGCTCGCTCCCCTCGGCGTGACGCTCTTCAATCGCGTGATGCGCCACGACCCGACCGCGCCGGAGTGGCCCGACAGGGATCGATTCATTCTCAGCTGTGGGCACGCGTCGATCCTGCAGTACGGGCTCGCCAACGCCTTCGGCTACGACCTGAGCGGCGAGGACCTGCGCAACTTTCGCCAGCCCCACTCGCGCACACCCGGCCACCCCGAGCGCGGACACGCGCCGACGGTGGAGGTAACGACGGGTCCCCTGGGCCAAGGGGTGGCCAACGGCGTCGGCATGGCGATCGCCGAACGCGTCCTGCGCGAGGACTACGGCGAGACTCTGGTGAGCCACCGCACCTGGGTGCTGGCCGGTGACGGCTGTATCGAAGAGGGCATCAGCCACGAGGCGGCGTCGCTCGCGGGCTCACTCGGCCTCGATCGACTCACCGTGTTCTACGACGACAACCACATCACCATCGACGGTCCCACCGAGCTGGCACTGCACGACGACACCGCGATGCGATTTCGCGCCTACGGCTGGCACGTGATCGAGCTCGGCGAGGCGGCCAACCTGCCCGACACCCTCGAGGCCGCGGCCCACGAGGCTATGGCCGAGACCGAGCGGCCCACGCTCGTCATCCTGCGCTCACACATCGGCTTTCCAGCGGTGGACATGATGGACCGACGCGAGGCCCACGGCTCGCCCTTCTCGGCCGAATCGATTTCGGCTGCCAAGGCCCTCCTCGGCGTCGTCGACGAGCCCTTCCACCTGGACCCGACGATTCGTGAGGGTCTGCTCGAGGGATTGGCGCCACGCCGCGAGACGCGCATCGCGTGGTACGAGCGCCTGGCGGCATCGGGTGAGGCCGGACGGCACCTCCGTGAGCAGCTTGACTCCAACGGTGCCGCCCACTTCAGGGAACACCCCGTCCCCTTCGAGAGCGCCACCATGGTGGCGACGCGCAAGGCCCTCCAACGCGCGATGGACACGTACTTCCCCCAGACTCACGCGATGACGGCGGGATCGGCCGATCTCACCGACAACACCGGCGTCATCTTGAAAGGCACCCAGGCGCAGGGCGTCGCCCACCCCGGAGGTCGTCAGATCCACTACGGCGTGCGCGAGTTCGCCATGGGCGCCATCCTCGTTGGCCAGGCCCACCACGGCGGCGTGCGTCCGGTCGGCTCAACGTTTTTCGTCTTTAGCGACTACATGCGCCCCGCGATTCGCCTGGCGGCACTAAGTCACGCCAGCGCGCTGTTTGTCTTCACCCACGACTCGGTGGGCGTTGGCGAAGACGGTCCCACGCACCAGCCGGTCGAGCACTTGATGAGCCTGCGGGCGATGCCCCACCTTCACGTAGTGCGCCCGAGCGACGCGAACGAGACGCTCGACCTCGTGGGCCGCTACCTGTCCAAGGCCCATCCCCCGGCGACGGCGCTCGTCCTCTCGCGCCAGGACGTCGCAGTCTTTGACGGCGACGACGCCGTGGCGTCGGCCGAGGGGGCCCACCGTGGCGGCTACGTCGTGCGCGAGGACCCCGGTGCCCGCTACACCTTGGTCGGCACGGGCTCTGAGGTGTCCCAGTGCCTGGCCGCGAACGAGGAGCTCGCACGACGCGGCGTCGCGACTCGCGTCGTGGCCCTGCCCTGCTGGGAATGCTTCGAAGAGCAGAGCGACGCGTACCGTGCGTCGGTACTGCGCCGTGACGTCCCCTCAGTCGCACTCGAGGCCGGGGCCACGCTCGGCTGGTTCCGCTACGTCGACCACGCCATCGGTATCGACACTTTCGGGCTCTCCGGACCCGCTCCGTACCTGTTCGAGCACTTCGGGCTCAACGCCGACGCCCTGGTGGCCCACGTCATGGAGGAGCTACACCAATGACCAGACTCAACGACCTCTACGAGGTCTACGGACAGAGTCCGTGGATCGACAACATCCGCCGCGACTGGCTCCAGGACGGCACGCTGGCGCGACTGGTCGAACAGGGTGTTCGCGGCGTGACGTCGAATCCGTCGATCTTCGCTAAGGCACTGGCCACGTCGACGGCCTACGACGATGCAATCCGCCACGCCGGCCCTCTCGAGCCCGAGGCGCTCTTCGAAACGCTCGCCGTGGGCGACGTTCGCAACGCCTGCGACGTGCTGGCTGGCGTTCACCAGGCGGCTCAAGCCGACCTGGCATCCGGCCGCCGTCGCCACGGCGACGGATTCGTCTCGCTCGAAGTCTCCCCGCGACTGGCGCGCGACACCGAAGCGACGATTGCCTCGGCCCTGCGATTGTGGAACGAAGTGGACCGGGGGAATCTCATGATCAAAATCCCCGCCACGGTCGAAGGCCTGCCTGCGATCAGCGAGGTTCTCTCACACGGCGTGAACGTCAACGTCACGCTGATCTTTTCGGTCGACCGCTACGCCGACGTGATCGGCGCGTGGGCGAAAGGTCTGCGCGGGGCTATCGCGGCGGGCCACGACATCTCGCGCCTGGCGAGCGTGGCCTCCTTCTTTGTCTCGCGCGTCGACGTCGCCGTGGACAAGCTGTTGCCCGACGGCGACCCGCGTCGAGGCACGGCGGCTAACGCTCAAGCGGCCCAGGCCTACGACACCTACCAGAGGCTCTTTGACTCGCCCGAGATACTCGAGTTGCTCGGCCGTGGGGCCCAGGTCCAGCGTCCGCTGTGGGCGTCGACGTCGACGAAAAATCCCCTCTACGACGACCTGCTCTACGTGAACGCACTCGTGGCCCCGGAGACCGTGAACACGATGCCTGACGCGACACTCGACGCGGCGTTAGACCACGGGAGGTTCGCTGCGTCGCTCTTGCTCGACACGACAATTCGCCGCGCAGAGGCGTCGCGACTCGACGCCCTGGAACCCGAGGTGTCGATGTCTGAGGTGACCGCTCAGCTCGAGCGAGAAGGTGTCACCGCCTTCGTGGCCTCCTACGAGGAGGTTCTCACGACCGTCGCGGCCGCCCAGTCGCGACTCACGTAGTTTCCCGACTCAACGTTGCAGTGTTCGTGCTTTCATGCGGCGCTGGTGGCGACTCTCCTTTCGACATCGGTGCGAGCACGGTTCACGCCTCGATTCGACGTCCTAGGATGACGCCATGACGATGCTGGGTTCGCCCCTCTCCGCGTCGGACCTGCTGCGCACGCCCCTCGAGGAACTGGCCCGCGAGGCAGTCGCGATCGCCCGTGCGACGTACGGATCGGTCGTGACCTATTCACCCAAGGTGTTCATTCCCCTCACCAAGCTCTGTCGTGATCGTTGCGGATACTGCACGTTCGCCCAGGCGCCCGCGCACGTCGAGAGCCCCTATCTCGCCCTCGACGAGGTGATGACCATTGCCGAGGCCGGTCAGCGCGCCGGCTGCAGCGAGGCGCTCTTCACCCTGGGCGAGCGACCCGAACTTCGCTACGACGAGGCCGCACGATGGCTGGCGGCGCGTGGATACCGCTCAACCGTCGACTACGTGGCGAACGCCGCGCAGATGGTCCTCGAGTCGACGGGGCTTCTCCCGCACGCCAACGCGGGTGCGCTGTACGCACACGAGCTCGCCCAGCTGCGAACGGTGAGTGCCTCTCAAGGCATGATGCTCGAGACTCTGGCCGACGTCGCCGCGCACCGCCTCGCGCCCGACAAGACGCCCGAGCGGCGTCTGGCCACCCTGCACGCCGCGGGAGAGCTGCAGATCCCCTTTACTACTGGCCTGCTCGTGGGGATCGGCGAAACCCGCGAGGACCGCCTCGCGACCCTGGCGGCGATCGCGGAGGCGCACGAGCGATTCGGCCACGTTCAAGAAGTCATCGTCCAGAACTTCCTGCCTAAGGCGCGTACCGCCATGGCCCAGCACCCGGCGCCCGCGGACGAGGAGTACCACTGGACGATCGCCGCGGCGCGATTGATGCTGCCCGCCTCGATCCACCTCCAAGCCCCGCCGAATCTCAGCGACAACCCCACCGCGTTACTGGACTTTGGCATCGACGACTTCGGCGGAATCTCGCCGGTCACGATCGATCACGTCAACCCCGAACGGGCCTGGCCGGCCGTGGCGACGCTCTCCGAACAGTGCGCGTCGCGAGGATTGCACCTGGTGGCGCGACTGACCATCTACCCCGAGTTCGCGAGTCAGGGCGAGCGATTCGTCGACGAGCGCGTGCGACCGGCGATGTTGTCCGGCGCCGACTCGCTGTTCCTCGCGCGCGCTGACGACTGGAGCCCGGGCCTCGACTCGCCTCCCCCACCACCGCCTACTCTCCGCGTCACCACCAGCGACGTGAGGGCGATCCTGGCCCGATACGAGCCGGGATACGCCTTCGAGCACCGTGAGCTCGTCATTCTTTTTGGCGCGCGCGACGGCGACTACCACGCGATCCGTGAGCTCGCCGACGACGTGCGCCGCGAGCGCGTCGGCGACGACGTCAGCTTTGTCGTCAACCGCAACATCAACTACACCAACGTCTGCACGTTCAAGTGCCGCTTCTGCGCCTTTTCCAAGGGGCCGTTGTCGCTCAATCTGCGCGGCGATCCCTACCTGCTGAGCCTCGACGAGATTGCCGAGCGGGTGCGCGAGGCCGAGGAGCGTGGCGCGACCGAAGTCTGTCTCCAGGGCGGTATCCATCCGAACTTCGACGGCGACTACTACGTCGACGTCCTGGCCGCGGTGCGCGCGGGTTCACCCACGATCCACATCCACGCCTTCAGTGCCCTCGAGGTCTTCGAGGGCGCCCGTCGCTCGCAGATGGATCTCGAGAGCTACCTCACGTGCCTGCGAGACGCGGGACTCAAGACCCTGCCGGGAACCGCAGCCGAAATCCTCGACGACCCTGTGCGCGCCATCTTGTGCCCCGACAAGATCTCCACTGACCAGTGGCTTGCCGTGCACCGCGCCGCGCATCACGTGGGCCTACGCTCGAACATCACGATCATGTTCGGCGCTATCGAGACGCCGGACAGTTGGGCGCGTCACCTGCTGGTGACGCGCGCCCTGCAAGAGGAGACCGGGGGCTTCACCGAATTCGTCCCCCTGCCCTTCGTGCACATGGCGACGCCGCTCTTCCTGCGCGGACGCGCCCGGCGCGGTCCGACCTACCGCGAGACGGTGCTGATGCACGCCGTCGCGCGTCTGCACTACGCGACGTTGATCGACAACATCCAAGTCAGCTGGGTCAAGATGGGTGTCGAGGGTGCGCGTGACATCCTGCGCGCCGGAGCCAACGACGTCGGCGGCACCTTGATGGACGAGAACATCTCGCGCGCGGCCGGCGCCGCCCACGGCCAGGAGATGGACGTGGCAACCCTGGAGGCGCTGGTTGAGCCGCTCGGACGTCCTCTGCGCCAGCGCGGCACGCTCTACCAGACGCTCTAAATGCACGACTTCGCCGACTCCTTCGTTGACGCCCTCACGGCCCGATACCCCCAAGACGAGGTGCGCACTCGGGAGTTGCGGGCTCTCACCGAGTCAATCGTCGAACTGGCGGCGTCGCGGGCCTCGAGCGACGACTTGGGAATCGCGGTCAACGCGTTGACCGAGCTCGTCGCGGCGAGCACCGTCTTCTCACCCTGGCACGAGCGTCCCAAACTGACCGTCTTTGGTTCGGCGCGCGTAGGCGAGAACGACCCTCACTACGCGATGGCCGAGCGCCTCAGCGCCGCGATGGCCGAGCGGGGATGGATTACCGTTTCGGGCGCCGGACCCGGCATCATGGAGGCCGCCGCGCGCGGCGCCGGGCGAGAGCTCACGATTGGGGTGAACGTCGACCTGCCCTTCGAACAGAGCGCGAACCCCTACGTCGACGCCGAGACGCGCCTGGTGGAGATGAAGTACTTCTTCACGCGCAAGGTGGCCCTGACCAAGGAGTCCCTCGCCTTCATCTTCTTTCCGGGCGGGCTGGGCACCCTCGACGAGGCCTACGAGCTCTTGACCCTGCTGCACACAGGTAAGACGCGCCCGTCGCCGATCATTCTCATGGACACGTCCGAGGGCACGTACTGGGATGAGTGGCTCCACTTCATGGAGGGGTCCGTGATGAGCGCGGGTTACCTCGACGCCGACAGCGGCTGCCTCTGGGAGATCTGCCGCTCGATCGACGAGGCCGTGGCGGCAATCGAGCGCTTCTTCAGCAACTTCGTGCGCTTCAGCCTCGCCGCGGGCCGCGCGACCATCGAACTGCGCCGTGCCCCGAATGAGGCCCTCCTGAAAGCGCTCTCTGAGTTCGAGGCGGACTTCGCGCCCTATTCGCTCGAAGGAAATTCGGTGTCCTTCGCCTTCGACGGGCGCAGCTACGTGGCCCTGCGCAAGGTGATCGACGAGCTCAACCGCGCGACTTAATCGGTTTCAACGCCGCGTAGCAGTGCCTCGGCCTTCTGCAGCGAGCGGCGAACTTTGGCCAGACGCTTCTCGAGCTCCTTGGCGTTGACGTCATCGGCTCGCAACTGGGCGCGCACGGTGTCAAAGATCGCGTCGGTCACCTCCTTCTCGAGGTGGGCAATCTGGTCAGCGAGGCTGTCGAGGTCGGCCATCAGTCGAGGGTGATCACGTCGAGTGCCCCGTCGGCGTAGAGCGCGCGAAGGACCTTCTTATCGAATTTGCCGACGCTCGTCTTGGGGATGGCGTCGATGAAGCACCAGTGCTCGGGCAGCCACCACTTGGCCACGCGCGGCGCCAGGAACTCGCGCAGCTCCTCGGCCGTCGCACTCGCGCCAGGGCGCAACACCACACAGCACAGGGGCCGCTCGTCCCACTTGGGGTCGGGTATGGCAACCACCGCGGCCTCGAACACGGCCGGGTGGGCCATCACGTTGCTCTCGAGATCCACCGAGCTGATCCACTCGCCCCCGGACTTGATCACGTCCTTGGAGCGGTCACTGATCACCATGAAACCCTCAGCGTCGAGGGTGCCGATGTCGCCGGTCTTGAGCCAGCCGTCGTGGAAGCGATCTGGCGCGTCGACGCCGTAGTACGACGCGGTGACCCAGGGGCCGCGGATCTCGAATTCGCCGATGGTCTTGCCGTCGCGGGGCATCACCTCGCCGGCGTCGCTCACGACGCGCAACTCCACCCCCGCCACGACGCGGCCGGCCTTCACCTCGTAGTCGATTTCCTGATCACGAGGTGTGCCCGCAGGTGGGATCGCGACCGCGGCCAGCGGGCTCGTCTCGGTCATGCCCCAACCCTGGATCACGCGCAAGCCGTAGCGGTCGCGGAATCCCTCGATCAGATGGCGCGGTACGGCCGCCCCACCCGCGAGGACCGCGCGCAGGCTCGAGAAGTCGGCCGCCGGATCGTTCTCGGCGGTGTGCAAGACGTCGTTCCAGATCGTTGGCACGCCCAGGGAGATCGTGGG
This sequence comes from Actinomycetes bacterium, assembly GCA_021790675.1. Lineage (GTDB taxonomy): Bacteria > Actinomycetota > Acidimicrobiia > Acidimicrobiales > RAAP-2 > RAAP-2. Next base: position 7,984 of record JAJYGN010000026.1, on the reverse strand, counting down.
GCGCAGTTCGCGGATCATGGTGATGATCGGCGCACCCTGGAGGAACATCTGGGGCATGATCAGCTCGGTGCCGGCGAAGAAGGCGGTGTAGATGACGCCCCAGGCGTTGACGTGGAACATCGGCACGATGAGCAGACACCGGTCGGCCTCGCACAGGCCGATCGAATTGGCCGTCATCGAGGCCAGCGAGTGCAGCCACAAGGAGCGGTGCGAGTAGACGACTCCCTTGGGGTTGCCCGTGGTGCCCGAGGTGTAGCACATGATCGCGGCATCGCGTTCGTTGAGCTCGGGCCACTCGAAACCGGGCTGGTGCGAAGCGATGAGAGTTTCGTAGTCGAGCGTCTCGCCCAGGGTGCCGGCCTCGTCGGGGCCGGAGACGATGATGTGGCGCACGTGGGGGATCTCGTCGCGGATCTTGGAAAAGACCGGAATCAGGGTGTGATCGATGATGATCACCGAATCGCCGCCGTCGTTGATGACGAAAGCCAGCTGTTCGGGGAAGAGCCGGATGTTGAGCGTGTGCAGCACCGCGCCCATCGCCGGAACCGCGAGGTAGGCCTCCATGTGGCTCTGGTTGTTCCACATGAACGTGCCGACCCGGTCCCCCGGACCGACGCCGAGGTCCGTGAGAGCAGCGGCCAGACGCTCGGCCCGTTTGGCGATCTCGTAGAACGTGGCCTCTTGGACCCCGCCAGGAGTTACGGTGAAGACCTTCTTGTTGGCGTAGAGCCACTCGCCGTGGTTAATGATCCGCTTGATCGTCAGCGGTGCGTCTTGCATCGTGCTCTGCATCAATCCCCCTTGTGCCGACACCTCGATGCTACAAAGTCTCCGATGCCTCACTCACCACGAGGAGACGCCAGGACTGACCGGTGCCGGCAGGCTCGTCGCGCCCTGAAGGGTCACGTCGACGGACGCCGCCGCGCTGCGCCCCTCGGCGATGGCCCAAACGATCAGGCTCTGGCCGCGCACCGCGTCACCGCAGGCGAAGACCGGCGTGCCGGACATCGCCAGTCGCCACGAGTCGTCGACCGCCAGCGTCGAGCGAGGGCTGATGACACCCTCGTCCAGGGCCAGGTTCGCCGTCTCGGGCCCGGTGAAACCCGCCGCGATCAGCACCAGCGTCGTGGGCACCTCGTGGGTTTGCCCTGTGGCGTGATCGCGCACCGTGATGGCCTCCAGGGCCGCATCACCACGAAACGCCAGAGTCTCGGTCGCGAACCATCGCTCACCGCCCTCCTCGTGGGCCGAGGTGGTCTTAAAGAGTCGCGCCATCGTCGGCCAGGGCTGATCGGCTGGTCGGGTGTCCGGGGGGCGGTCCATGATCTCGATCTGGGTGACCGAACGCGCCCCTTGGCGATGCGCGGTGCCCAGGCAGTCGGCTCCGGTGTCGCCACCGCCCAAGATAACGACGTCGCGATCCCGCGCGTCGATGGCGGGCGTCGTCTGGTCGCGCACTGCGCGATTAGCCGCCTCCAGGTACGTCATCGCCGGATAGACGCCCTCGAGGTCGGCACCGGGAGCGGCGATAAGGCGCGGGATAGTCGAGCCGACTGCGAGCACGACCGCGTCGAAGCGGTCCTGAAGATCGGCCAGCGTCGTGGCCCCTTCGCCGATAGGTGCATTCACATGAAAGGTCACCCCCGCCGACTCGAGCACGGCCAGGCGACGGTCGAGGACCGACTTCTCCATCTTGAACTCGGGGATGCCGTAGCGCAGCAGGCCACCGATGGCGTCAGCACGTTCGAAGACCTCGACCGCGTGGCCGACGCTCGCCAGCTGGGCGGCCGCAGCGAGGCCCGACGGGCCCGATCCCACGACCGCGACACGCCGACCGGTGGGTGCGACGCCGGGGACCTCTCGCGCGAGTCCCGAGGCGAAGGCGTGCTCGATGATCTCGTACTCGATGCGCTCGATGGTCACCGGCTGATCGGCGATGCCCAGTACGCAGGCCGACTCGCACGGCGCCGGGCAGAGCCGACCCGTGAACTCCGGGAAGTTGTTGGTCGCGAGAAGTTGGCGCGCCGCCTGGTCCCAGTGTGAGAGGTAGACGAGGTCGTTGAAGGCCGGAATGCGATTACCCAGCGGGCAGCCCTGCATGCAGAACGGGATCCCGCAGTCCATGCAGCGCGACGCCTGGGCGGAGACCACCTCATCGTCTTGGGGTTCGTAGACCTCGCGCCAGTCGCGCAGACGTACCGGCACCGGCCGGTAGGAGGGTCCGCGCCGCGGCGTCTCGAGGAATCCGGTGGGCTTACCCACGCTGGTTCTCGCGGCTCTTTTGGTACTCGGAGGTCTCAACACGCACGAAATCCATCCGTGAACGGCGCCAGTCCTTCAAGATCCGCGTGGCCGTCACCGACTCGGTCTCGCCCCGATAGCGCGTCAGGAGTGCCACGAGGTGCGCGTCGTCGTCGGCCTCGAGGGGGTCGACCTCGTAGACGCCGCCGCTGAGGTGGTTATAGACCTCGCCGTGGGGATCGTAGAGGAAGAGCGTGCCTCCGGACATGCCGGCCGCCAGATTGCGCCCGACGCCGCCGAGGATCGCCACCACCCCGCCCGTCATGTACTCGCACGCGTGGTCCCCGGTTCCCTCGACGACCACGGTGGCTCCGGAGTTGCGCACCGCGCAGCGCTCGCCGACCACGCCGGCGATGAAGATCTCTCCGCTGGTCGCGCCATAGCCCACGACGTTGCCCGCGATGACGTTCTCGGCCGCCACGAAGGTCGAGGCCCGCGGAGACGCAACCACGATGCGCCCGCCGGAAAGGCCCTTGCCCAGGTAGTCGTTGGCGTCGCCACGCAGGCGCAGCGTCACGCCCTTAGGGATGAAGGCGCCCAGGCTCTGGCCCGCCGATCCGGTGAGATCGATCTCGATGGTGTCGTCCTCGAGGGTCTCTGCGCCGAGGGCGCGTGTGATCGCCGAGCCCGTCAAGGTGCCGACGGCGCGGTGCACGTTCTCGATGTCACGCGCGATGCGCAGCCGTCGTCGCTGGCGCGCGGCCGAGACGGCCTCGTCCAGGAACGTCCAGTCGAGTGCGGCGTCGAGCCCGTGCGCCTGCTTAGCGCTCTGGCGGCGCTGATCCGGCGCGACCGCCGCGAGCAACGGCCTCAGGTCGAGGTCCGAGTTCATCTGGCCGGTGGCCTCGACCTCGAGACGCGACGTGTCGCCGATCACCTCGTCCAGGGTGCGCGCTCCCATCATCGAGAGGTACTCGCGCACCTCGTCGGCGATGAACTCGAAGAAGTTCTCCACGAACTCGGGCTTTCCGGTGAATCGCTCGCGCAGCACCGGGTTCTGAGTGGCGATACCAACCGGACACGTGTCCAGGTGACACACCCGCATCATCACGCATCCCGATACGACGAGGGGCGCGGTAGCGAAGCCGAACTCCTCGGCACCGAGCAGCGCCGCGATCACCACGTCACGTCCAGTCTTGAGCTGGCCGTCGACCTGAACGACCACCCGATTGCGCAAGCCATTAGCGGCGAGTGTCTGATGAGTCTCGGCCAACCCGATCTCCCAGGGCGTACCGGCGTGCTTGAGCGAAGTGAGCGGCGCGGCGCCGGTCCCCCCGTCATGTCCCGAGATCAGGATCACGTCGGCGTGGGCCTTGGCCACTCCCGCCGCGATAGTGCCAACTCCCTGCTCCGAGACGAGTTTGACGTGGATGCGGGCCTGGTCGTTGGCGTTCTTCAGGTCGTAGATCAGCTGGGCCAGATCCTCGATCGAGTAGATGTCGTGATGCGGCGGGGGCGAGATCAGCCCCACCCCCGGAGTGGAGTGGCGGGTCGCGGCGATCCAGGGATAGACCTTCGAGCCCGGCAGCTGGCCGCCCTCGCCAGGCTTGGCGCCCTGGGCCATCTTGATCTGGATGTCGTCGGCGTTGACGAGATAGCGGCTGGTGACCCCGAAGCGGCCCGAGGCCACCTGCTTGATGGCCGAGCGACGGTTGTTGAGGGGATCGGAGGTGTCGAAGCGCTCCTCATCCTCTCCCCCCTCACCGGTGTTGGACTTGCCCCCGAGGCGGTTCATGGCGACAGCGAGCGTTTCGTGAGCCTCGGCCGAGATGGATCCGTAGGACATGGCGCCGGTCGAGAAGCGCTTGATGATCGATGCCGCGCTCTCGACCTCGTCAAGGGGAATCGGTGTCGCCGACTTCTTGAGGCGCAGCAGACCGCGCAACGTCACCTCACCGCCGGCCTGGTTGTCAACAAGGCTCGTGTACTCCTTGAAGATGTCATAGCGGCCCTCGCGGGTCGCGTGCTGGAGCTTTTGGACTGTCCGAGGATTGAACAGGTGCAGTTCACCGTCGCGGCGCCACTGGTACTCACCACGGTTTCTCAGGTGAACCGGCGCGGTGCTCGCGAAGGCGTCGGCGTGCCAGGTAAGCACGGTGCCCGCCACGTGCTCGAGGTTCACGCCGCCCAGTCGTGAGCGCATCCCCGGGAAGTAAGCGTCGAGCAGGCTCTGAGAGATTCCGACGGTCTCGAAGAGCTGGGAGCCCACGTAGCTCGCCACCGTGCTGACCCCCATCTTCGACATCGTCTTGACGATGCCCTTGGTGAGGGCCTTGGCGTACTGGTAGCGCGCGGCCCTTGCACTGGTCTCGTTCAGTTCGCCCTCTGCGACCAGCGAGTCGATCGTCTCGTAGGCCAGGTAGGGACAAACCGCCGAGGCGCCGAATCCAAGCAAGAGAGCCACGTGGTGCACCTCGCGCACGTCACCCGCCTCGAGCACAAGCGCCGCGTTGGTGCGCAGGTGCTCGTCGACGAGGCGGTGGTGCACGGCCGAGGTGAGCAGCAGGCTGGGAATCGCGGCCAACTCCTCGCTCGCGTTGCGATCCGAGAGGATCACGATGTTCACCCCGGTGCGCACCGCGTTGACGACGTCGTCACAGATCTCCCGCAACGCCGCGGCCAGCCGTTCGCCGGGACTCGTCTCGCCCGAGGCCGCGAACAGACCGTCGACGGCCGCGGTGTGAAAGCCCCGCACCCGGGTGCTCTCGTCGATGTAGCGCAGCTTGGCCAGGTCCTCGACCGACAGCACCGGCGAGGCCAGCACGATCTGGTGGCAGTGCTCGGGCGATTCATCGAGAAGGTTCTCCTCGCCTCCGAGCCCGACTCGTGTCGAGGTCACGAGCTCTTCACGAATTGCGTCGAGCGGTGGGTTCGTGACCTGGGCGAAGAGCTGACTGAAGAAGTCGAACAGCGAGTGCGGCTGGCTCGACAGGGCGGGCAGCGCGGTGTCGGTGCCCATCGAACCGATCGGCTCCTCGCCCACGCGCGCCATGTGGCGCACGATGAGGCGCAAATCCTCCTCGGAATAGCCGAAGCTCTTCTGCTGGCGCAGTATCGTCGCGTGGCTCGGGGTCAACATCGCCTGGTCCTCGATCTGGTCGAGCGACACCTGCTGGGCGCTGAGCCAGTCGCCGTAGGGCGCGCGCCGGGCCAGATTTCCCTTGAGTTCGTCGTCGTCCACGATGCGACCCGCCGCGACGTCGACTAAGAAGATGCGACCGGGCTGGAGGCGACCCTTGCGCTCGATGTTCGCCGGATCGATGGGTAGCACTCCGACCTCGCTCGCGAAGATCACGCGACGATCCTTGGTCACCCAGTAGCGAGCCGGGCGCAGGCCGTTGCGATCCAGCACCGCGCCCACGATGCGCCCGTCACAGAACGTCACCGAAGCCGGACCGTCCCAGGGCTCCATCAGGGCCGCGTGATAGCGGTAGAAGTCGCGACGTCCGGCGTCCATCGCAGTCGAGCGCTCCCAGGCCTCGGGAATCATCATCAAGATCGCGTGAGGCAGGCTGCGCCCCGACTGGACCAACAGCTCGACCACCTCGTCGAAGCTCGCCGAGTCACTCATGTGCTCGGTCACGATCGGCGCGAGCTCGGCGACCTCGAGTGGCAGGGCGTCGCTGCGAAGGGTCGACTCGCGCGCCGTGATCCAGTTGCGATTGCCACGCACCGTGTTGATCTCACCGTTGTGGGCGATGTAGCGAAAGGGCTGAGCGAGCTCCCAGCGCGGCAGGGTGTTGGTCGAGAAGCGCGAATGCACCACCGCGATCGCCGAGGCGAGCCGCTCGTCGCGCAGGTCCGTGAAGTAGTTGCGCAACTGGGGTGCGGACAGCATCCCCTTGTAGATGAGAACGTGGGCCGAGCACGAAGCGGCGTAGAGATCACTCGAATGTTCGATCACCTTGCGGGCGCAGAACAGGGCCGGCTCGAGGTCCACGCCGTCGTCAGCGACGATCAACTCCATAGCGAAGCGCGGTTCGCTGCTGGCCGATGTGGGCCCGAGCAGCGAACTGTCCACCGGCACCGGCCGCCAGCCGGCCGAGCGCAGTCCAACACGGGCTAGTCCCGCGTCAATCGTGCGGCGAACCTCATCATCGTCGGCCGCGGACGGCACCATCCAGTGGGCGACGCCGTAGCGCCCGGCCTCGGGCACGTCGTGAAAGATCGAACGGATGAAAGCGTCGGGCATCTGCATCAACACACCAGCGCCGTCACCGGAGTCGACATCAGCGCCCGTCGCGCCGCGATGCTCGAGGTTCTCAAGGATCGTCAAGGCGTCGTTGATCGTTTGGTGGCTCGGGGACGCGCTGAGGTCCGCCACCATGCCAACGCCACACGCGTCGTGCTCGAAAGAGGGGTCGTAGAGTTCTGTCATCGCGTCACCTCGGGGCAACGCTGACCCGCGCACATCATACCGAAATTTGACTCCGCTCTACTCGGCGTACTGTGGGGATATGTCAACACGTCGCATCGTCGTCGTCGGCGGCGGCATCATCGGACTGACCAGCGCCTACCGCCTGGCGCGCGCCGGACATCAGGTCTTCGTGTGCGACCCGGCACTCGGTCGCGGCGCCACGTGGGCGGCCGCCGGAATGATCGCGCCGTCGGCGGAGATCGCCCCCGGCGAGGAGAGCAACTACCGGCTCCAGCGGCGCGCGCTCGGCGCGTGGCGCGAGCTCGGTGACGACCTCGAAAAGCTCCTAGGTGAGAAAGTCAACATCTACCAGCGCGGCACGCTGCTCGCGGGATTCGACGCCAGCGACCGGCGACTCGTGGAGCAGTTCGCCCAAATCGCCAGCGAGTTCGACGCCCCGATGCGACGGGTGACGCGCGCCGAGTTCCCGGACGTCTTCTACGGGCTGACTCCGCGCATCACCGACGGACTCATCATGGACGACGACGCCTGGCTCGATCCCGATCAGGCGGTAGACCTCCTGCGCCGCGGGCTCGACGCGTTGGGGGCCATCATTATCGACGAACGGGTCGAACGCGTGGGGGCCGACGACGCCGGCGTCATCGTCGAGACGGCCAAGCAGACGATTCACGCGCACGCGGGCGTTCTCGCCACCGGCTCGACCGCCCTGCCCGAGGGAGCCGAGACGAGTGGCGAGCACGTGATCCGTCCGATCCGCGGCATCACGGTTCGCGTCACGGGTCTGGACCGCAGTGATCAGCCCATGATCCGCGCGTTCGTACGCGGACGCGCCTTCTACATGGTCAGTCGTCCCGAGGGCTACTGCGTGCTGGGCGCGACCGCCGAGGAGCGCAGCGAACTCGTCGTCGAGGTCGGAGAACTCCAGCGTCTCCTGCGTGACGCGCTCGACGTGGTGCCCTCTCTAGAGACCGCAGCGATCGCGGAAATGCGCTACGGCCTGCGACCAGCCAGCGCCGACCTGTTGCCGTTCTTCGAGGAGATCCAACCGCGCGGCTGGGCCTGGGTGTCGGGGCACTACCGCCACGGGGTGACCCTCGCGCCCCTGGCCGCGATGGACGCCGCCGATTTCGTCGCCACCCGGGTGTGATGCGCGTCAACGGCGACGTACGGACCGGCGGGCCCGTGAGCGTGCGGGGCCTACTTGACGAGTTGCACCTCGACGGGCGAGGCGTCGCCGTGGCGCGCAACGGCGAGATCGTCCCGCGCTCGACGTGGGAGAGCGAGATGCTTCGCGACGATGATGTC
>JAJYGN010000081.1 GCA_021790675.1 Actinomycetes bacterium | reverse complement strand
GGCTGGCACGGCGTGACCGGCACCGAGCTCGAGTTCATGGTCTTTGCCGACACCTACGAATCCGCCTGGCGCAACGGGTACCGCGACCTCACGCCGGTGAACCTCTACAACGTCGACTACTCCTTGCAGGGCACGTCGCGCGTCGAGCCCCTGCTCGGGCGCATCCGACGCAGCATGCGCGACGCGGGGATGGTGGTCGAGTCGGTCAAGGGAGAATGCAACTTCGGCCAGCACGAGATGGCCTTTAAGTACGACGAGCTGATTGACAAGTGCGACGAGCACGGCCTGTTCAAGCTCGGGGCCAAGGAGATCGCCGCCCAGGAGGGCTACGCGCTCACTTTCATGGCCAAGTTCAACGAGCGCGAGGGCAACTCGTGCCACATCCACCTCTCCCTGCGCGATCAGGAGAACCGGCCGGTCTTCGCCGGCGACGGCGCCCACGGCATGAGCCCGGTCTTTGAGAGCTTCCTCGCCGGCCTGCTCGCCCACGTGCGCGAGCTCTCGTACTTCCTCGCGCCCAACGTGAATAGCTACAAGCGCTTCGTGGCCGGCTCCTTCGCCCCGACCGCCCTGCTGTGGGGCATCGACAACCGCACCTGCGCCTTTCGCGTGGTGGGACACGGCCCCTCGATCCGGGTCGAGTGTCGAATCCCCGGCGGCGACGTGAACCAGTACCTGGCCGAGGCGGCTCTGGTGGCGGCCGGGTTGGCCGGCGTCGAGGAGGGCCTCGCGCTCGAGGCGCCCTTCGCCGGCAACGCCTACGCGGCCGACGTGGCGCGCGTGCCGACCACGCTGCACGAGGCGGTCGAGCTCTTCGCCAACTCGAGCGTCGCGCGCGCGGCCTTTTCCGACGAGGTCGTGGATCACTACGCCCACGCCGGGCGCATCGAGGTCGAGGCGTTCAACACCGCCGTGACCGACTGGGAACGCTACCGAGGATTCGAACGCCTATGAACCACGACGTCATCAACCCCGCGACCGAAGAGGTCATCGCCAGCGTGCCGATGCACTCGGTCGAAGAGACCGACCGGCTGATCGAGCGCGCCGGCGCTGCTGCGCCGGCCTGGCGCGCCGTCACCCCGGCCGATCGGGCCCGCCTGCTGCGTCGCTTCGCCGAGGTCGTCGACGCGCACAACGAGGAGCTGGCTCAGCTCGAGGTGGCCAACTCTGGTCACACGATCTCCAACGCCCGCTGGGAGGCGGGTAACGTCCGCGACGTCCTCGCCTACTACTCGGGCGCGCCCGAGCGCCACAGCGGCAAGCAGATCCCCGTCGCCGGCGGTGTGGACGTCACCTTCTACGAGCCCATCGGCGTGGTGGGCATCATCGCGCCGTGGAACTTCCCCATGCCCATCGCCGGCTGGGGCTTCGGTCCCGCTCTCGCCGCCGGCAACACCGTCCTCTTAAAGCCGGCCGCGCTGACCCCGCTGACGGCGATGCGCATCGGCGAGCTGGCCCTCGAGGCCGGAATCCCCGAAGGGGTCTTCACCGTCGTCACCGGCGGCGGCTCGACGGTGGGGAACCGCTTCGTCAGCCACGAGCTGGTGCGAAAGATCTGCTTCACTGGTTCTAACGCGGTGGGACGCTCGGTCATGGAGGGCTGCGCCGCTCAGGTCAAGCGCGTCACCCTCGAGCTCGGCGGCAAGAGCGCCAACGTCGTCTTCGCCGACGCCGACCTGGAGAAGGCGGCCGCCATGGCGCCCTACGCGGTCTTTGACAACGCGGGCCAGGACTGCTGTGCTCGCTCGCGGATCTTCGTCGAGCGCCGTGCCTACGAGCGCTTCATGGAGCTCTTCGAGGTCGCGGTGAAGAACGTGAAGGTGCTCGATCCAAGGGACGAGGCGAGCGAGATGGGTCCACTCATCAGCGCGGGACAGTGCGAGAGCGTCGCGAGCTACGTCGACGAGGCCGACGTGGCCTTTCGCGGTTCCGCCCCGTCGGGTCCGGGCTACTGGTTCGCGCCCACCGTGCTCGCCACGACCGATCTCACCAGTCGCGCCTATCGCGAAGAGATCTTCGGACCCGTCGTCTCGGTGGTGCCCTTTGACGACGAGGCCCAGGCCGTGGCGCTGGCCAACGACGGCCCCTTCGGTCTCTCGGGCTCGATCTGGACCCGCGACGTGGGTCGGGCGCTGCGCGTCGCGCGCGGCATCGAGACCGGGGCGCTGTCGGTCAACTCGAACTCCTCGGTGCGCTACTCGACGCCCTTTGGCGGCTTCAAGCAGTCGGGGGTAGGTCGCGAGCTGGGGCCGGACGCCTTGCTGGGCTTTAGTGAAGAAAAGAATGTATTCATCTCAACGGAGGACTGATGGGACGTATTGACAACAAGGTCGCGGTCATCACGGGTGCGGCGAGTGGCATCGGCCGGGCGACCGCGCGGCGCTTCGCCGCCGAGGGAGCCAAGGTGGTCGTGGCCGACATGGCCGTCGAGGCCGGCACGGCACTCGCCGAGGAGATCGGCGGCACCTTCGTCGAGGTGGACGTGGCGAACGAGGAGAGCGTCAAGGCGCTCTACGTCGCGACCAAGGAGACCTACGGCGGCATCGACGTCCTGTTCAACAACGCGGGCATCTCGCCGCCCGACGACGACTCGATCCTCACGACGACGCTCGACGCCTGGAAGCGGGTCCAGGACATCAACCTCACTTCGGTGTACCTGTGCTGTCGCTACGGCATCCCCTACCTCCTCGAACGCGGCGGCGGCTCGGTCATC
>JAJYGN010000046.1 GCA_021790675.1 Actinomycetes bacterium | reverse complement strand
ATCCAGGATATCCACCTGATCACGTTGCGCTAGACACCCCTGGTGCCTAACTTGTCAAGCCGGGAGGTCGACTCGATGCTTCCAGGCGATGCCTTCGTCGTAACTGACGCGCTGTTCGATGCAGGCATGCAGGATCCCGACCCAGCGATTCGCCAGCTGACGAATGGCTTGGCGGTGGGTCTTGCCCCTCCCGCGCAGTTCGTCGTAGTAGGCGCGCGCGCCCACTGATCGAGTGATCGAGCAGAAAGCCCACTGGTCGAGGGCGTCGGCCAAGCGCCGGTTTCGCATGTATCGCGCGAGCACGATGTGGCTCTTGCCCGAGGCCCTCGTGATCGGCGACGTGCCGGCGTAGTTCCTGCGAGACTTGGCGCTGCAGTAGCGATTCGGGTCGTCCCCGAACTCGCCCAGCACCCGGGCGCCGAGGACCGTCCCCAGTCCTGGCAGGGAGAGGATGATCTCAGCGTCCGGGTGCTGCTCAAAATTCTCCGACAGGGCCCCTTCGAGACTTTCGATCTGCGCGTTGTAGGCGCGGATCATCGCGACGTGGGCCGCGGTCGTCTGCCCGTAGGCGGCCTCCACGATCGGGCCCTGGGCGAGCTGCTCTTCGCGCAAGGCGCCTTGGATCTCGCTCGCTCGTCGCTCGAGGTTGCGCATCCGGCCCGCGCGCTTAAGCGCGGCGATGATCTTGGACTTGGACAACTGGCGCCCGAGCGCCGGCGTCGGGGCGATCTCGAGAATCGCCACCGCGTCGCTGTCGTCGAGGTCGGTGCCGAAGGCCGTAAGCGCACCCGGGTAGTAGTCCTTTAACGCGTTGCGCAGGGCGTTCGCCTCTCGCTGGCGTGTCCAGACGGCACTCTGGTGAGCTCGCGCGAGGATCTTCACGGCCTCGGCGTTTTGCGAGTCGCCCGTCGCCTCGCGGTGATTGTGGCGATCGGTGCGCACAAGGTCGGCGAGCACCTTGGCGTCACCGGGGTCGGACTTAGACCCCGAGGTGACGTGGCGTTCGCGGTAGCGGGCGGCGGACATCGGATTGATGGCGTAGACGTGGTAGCGGGCACCCAGCATCGCTTCGACGATGAGCCCCCGGTCCTTCTCGATGCCGACGATCACCCCGTCGGGTTCTTCGGCGTGCTCGCTCAGTACTTCGTGCAGCGTCCGAACGCCGGGGAGGGTGTCCGGGATCCTCTTTCGGGCGAGAACCTCTCCCGCCTCGTCGAGGACGCAGATGTCGTGGTGGGCCTCGGCCCAGTCCACTCCGACGAATATCACGTGGTCACCTCCAATGGTCGATGGTTTCGAGCCTCGAGGACAACGGCGGCGACCTAATGGATCAGTGCTCCTGGCACGACACCCCTCCAGCCTTCTCCGTCAACCTCACCGACTGGCTGGGGCACGATCTAGAGATAGAGCTTGATGCTCGGGGGCTTGAAGTGCTCACCAGTCAGTGGCTCGATGAAAAGCCTGCCCCAAATGAGACAGACCTTCCAGCCCCATTAGGGGAGCCGCACCCTAATCAAATTACGCATGGTCATCGTCGGAGTATCGCTGGAGGGCTGATCGGGCTTCGTCACGGTTTAGCGGGCGGAAAGGCGCTAACAGTTGGGCGACTAGAACGGACAGGTGGTGCGGTCGCTCGGCCTCCTGCTCCACTCGCAGTGGCCGGCCGGGGAGCCCCGTGTCGGCTCGAATGGTCTCCTTCGTGGGGAAGACGGCTCGATGGAAGAGCTGATCCCAGATGGTCAATGCGAAGCCCAAGTTGACGTCCTGTCGGCCATCCAAACGGTGGTGGATACGGTGGTAGTTCGGGCTCACAAAGATCCGCCCTAGGGGACCGAAGCCGACGTTCGTGTTCGAATGTTCAAATGCGACGAAGCCGGCGTATATGACCAACAGTGTGGTTGGCAAGGCGCCATTGGCGATGAGGACGATACCCGGAATCAACGCAATGAGGTAGGACACGTGTATGAGCGGATGGGTTCGAAAGACCGTCAGCACACTCATGTCCTCTTGAGAATGGTGCAATTCGTGGAAGCGCCACAACATCCGGATGTGGTGGTTGGCCAGATGCGCAAGCCAATTGCAGCCGTCCATCATCACGAAGATGAGGAAGATCACCGCCGATCGCGGCAGAGACCCGACTCGTGGCAAGACTATCCACGGCAGCGATTTGCGAGCGACCACGGCGAACGACAGTGAGAGAGCGACAACGAGGGGGGCGACGATGGTGGCGTTCAAGATCGTATAAAGCAGGTCCTGTCGATATCCTCGAGCAAAGATCGGTCGTCGTTGCGCCGGGTGCAGTCTCTCCACGACGAGGAAGACGGCCAGGATTGTGAGGGTTAGCGGCCCCACGAGGACGACGCGCAATTCGGACATTGGGGACGCAAAGTCGCCGCCACCCCAACGACTCGCCCAACCGATAGCCACGAGGACAACTGCCAACGCGACAATCGAGAACGCGGGCAAATAGACGCGCGACGCCACAATCGCTCGCGCGTCGCCCAACCTGGAAGACTTAGGCCTCGCCGGGGCGTACGGTAGAAAACATCCTTGGGTTTCCGTCTTAATGGACATGACGTTCCTCCCGTGTCGACGTGTCGTTAGAAGCCGACGCCACCACCACTGGGACTGGTGGTCGTCGTCGACTGAACCGTGCCAGCGGGCTTGACCGTCACCACGTCGGACCACTTGCCCCAGGTGTCGGTGACATTGCCCTTGACCTGTCCGAGGG
>JAJYGN010000027.1 GCA_021790675.1 Actinomycetes bacterium | reverse complement strand
ACAATGACGTGCGCTATCTCAACACGAGCGTTGAGCTGTGGGACCCCTACGAGAACCCGGCGGAGACGACGCCCCAGGAGCGCACCCTCTACTGGCGCCACATGGCCATGCGCCGCCAGATCGCGAGCTGGGGATCGAACGACGGTCCCTCCGCTGTCGTCGAGCACGGGGCCAATCCGGGACTCGTGAGCCACTACGTGAAGAAGGCGCTCGTCGAGATCGCCCAGCGGGTGGTCGCCGACGGGTACCTGCCCGAGCGCCACGAGGCCCTCGCGGCGGCCCTCGCCGACGAGCGCTACAACGAGGTCGCGATGCTGCTCGAGGTGAAGGCGATCCACGTCGCCGAGCGCGACACGCAGATCGCGAACCGCCCCAAGGAGGTGGGCGAGTTCGTCAACACGTGGAGCGTGGACGGCTTTTACGAAGAGGGCGTCGCCCCGGCCGAGGTGGGCTGGGGCACTCACGAGAAGCGCCTGCCGAGCCTCGGCCTGACCCACGAAGGAGAGGGCCCCCTCAATCAGATCTGCTTCGCCCAGATGGCCCACAAGACCCTCGTGCGCTCGGTCACCCCGTCGGGGCCGATCGTGGGCATGGTGATCCGCCACGGCGAGGCCTTCACGATCTGTGACCATTTGACGGTCTGGGAGGGCGCCGAGGCGATCTACCGCCCCACCGTGCACTACGCGTACTGCCCGACGGATCTCGCTTGGGCCAGCTTCATCGAGGTCGAGGGGCACGACTACGCCTACCCGTTCAACCAGCGCATCATGAACGACGAGATCGTGAGCGGGCGTGACGAGCTCGGCGTCTTGCTGATGGGTCACCCCTACGGTGCGTGGTGGACCGGCATGCAGACCTCGATCGACGAGGCCCGCGCGGTGGCCCCGCACCAGAACGCGACGACGATCCAGGTCGCTGCGTCGATCCTGGGTGCCATCGACTGGATGCTGCGCCGTCCCCACGAGGGCGTGCGCGTGCCCGACGAGCTGCCGTGGCGCGAGGTCCTCGCCGTGGCCGAGCCCTACGTGGGCACGACCTGGTCGGGCCCGATCGACTGGGATCCGGTCTCGAGCCACACCGACTGGTTTGACCGTTTCAGCGGTCGCACCTACGACGTCGAGGACCCGTGGCAGTTCACCAACTTCCTCGTGAATCCATAGGGTCCCGCCGGCGCGTCGTCGGAGGGACCAAGGTCCCCACTTGAGGTAAGGCGAGAGCCAGCGAGTCCTGCGACGGCTCCGAAGCGCCGTCATCCCTGTTCAACGGGGGTTAGTCTCCGGTCACCTCGTGACCTCGCATCGACCTACGATGTGACCAGGCACCCACGGGAGTGGTTGCGTGGTCATACCCCAGGGGGTATAGTGTCGTAACGCGGTTATACCCCCAGGGGGTGTAAGCGACCACCCTGGAGGTGATATGGCACGAGTAGTGGTTCTGGGGGCTGGCATATCCGGTCACACCGCGGCGCTGCACCTGCGCCGAAAGTTGGGTACCGATCACGAGGTCCTCGTCGTCTCGCCCAACTCCAAGTGGAACTGGATCCCGTCGAACATCTGGGTCGGCGTGGGCAATATGAAGGCCGAGGACGTGGTCTTTCCCCTCGCGCCCGTCTACAAGCGCACGGGAATCGTCTTTCATCAGGCGCTCGTGACCGAACTGCACCCCGAGGGATCGGCGGAGCTCGAGACGCCCTACGTCACCGTGCGCTACACCGACGCCGCCCGCGAGGGCGACGTCGCCAACATCACTTACGACTACCTCGTCAACGCGACCGGTCCGAAGCTCAACTTCGCGGCCACGCCGGGCCTGGGGCCCGACGCCAACACGGTCTCGGTGTGCACCCCCCAGCACGCCGTCCAGGCGTCGGAGCACCTGGCCCGGGTGATCGACAAGATGAAGAAGGGCGAGCGCCAGAAGTTGGTCATCGGCGTGGGACACGGCACGTGCACCTGCGAGGGCGCCGCCTTCGAGTACACCTTCAACGTCGAGCACGAGTTGCGCACCGCCGGCGTGCGCGACAAGGCGGAGGTGACCTACCTGACCAACGAGTACGAACTCGGCGACTTCGGCGTAGGTGGCATGGTCTTTCACCAGGGAGGCGAGGAGACCACGAGCAAGCTTTGGACCGAGTCGCTCTTTCGCGAGCGCGAGGTCAAGGCCGTCACCCAGGCCCACGTGGAGAAGATCGAGCCAGGCGTCATCTACTACGAGCAGCTCGACGGCTCCAAGTCGACTCTGGACTTCGACTTCGCCATGCTGTTGCCGCCCTTTCGCGGCGTGGACTTAAAGGCCTTTGACCGCGAGGGCAACGACATCAGCGACCAGGTGTTTCTGCCCAGTGGCTTCATGAAGGTCGACGCCAGCTACGAGGCCAAGCCCTACGAGCAGTGGAGCGCGGAGGACTGGCCCTCAACCTACGAGAGCGGCCGCTACCCGAACGTCTTCGGCGTCGGCATTGCCTTCGCGCCACCGCACCAGATCTCGGTGCCGCGCAAGAGCCCCAACGGCACCGTCATCACGCCGGCGCCGCCGCGCACCGGCATGCCCTCGGGCGTGATGGGAAAGACCGTGGCGCTAACAATCGTCGATCGCATCACCAAAGGTGTGACGAGCTCGCGCACGGCGTCAATGGCCGACATGGGCGCGGCCTGCGTCGCCTCGGCCGGCACGGGACTGCGCCGTGGGACGGCGGCGTCGATGACGATGTACCCAGTCGTGCCCGACTACAAGCGCTTCCCGGGCTCGGGCCGCTCCAACAGGGACACCTTCGGCGAGATCGGCCTCGCCGGACACTGGATCAAGTACATGCTGCACGTGCTGTTCCTCTATAAGGCCAAGGCTCGTCCCCTTTGGTACCTGATCCCGGAATAGGAGAGCGCCATGGACAACGCGACGCACGACATCGCCAACGCCCCCCAGCCGAGCACCGCGGTGCTCGCGCGCCGGGCCAACCCCCTTTACCAGTTATGGCGCTTCATCGCCCTCAACGTCCGCTTCGTCACCATGATCTTCAAGGGAGGTCACTAATGGCCCCCGACAACTACCCAATGGAAAGGACCGCAGTGCCTACCGATTCACACGTTCTACAGGACGCCGATCAGATCGCGGCGATCTCGAAGCGCCTCAAGCGTGCCCATGGCCAGATGGGCGCCGTCGTGCGCATGCTCGAGGAGGGCCGCAGCTGCGAAGACGTGATCACCCAGATGGCGGCCGTCAACAAGGCCATCAACACCGCGGCGTTCATGCTCATCAGCTCGAGCTTGAAGGAGTGCATCGTCGATCCGGCGATCGACTCCGAGTCCATGACCGAGAAGCTGCAGCGGCTCTTTCTGAGCCTGGCATGAGAGGCACCATGCGCGTCATTATCGTCGGGGGAGTGGCCGGGGGGATGTCGGCGGCGACGCGGCTGCGTCGACTCGACAACGATGCCGAGATCATCGTTCTCGAGAAGAGCGGCTACGTCTCCTACGCCAACTGCGGCCTGCCGTACTTCGTGGGCGGCGTCATCGAGAATGAGGACAGTCTCCTGCTCCAGACCCCTCAGTCGCTCTTCGAGCGCTTCAATTTGGACGTGCGCGTCAACCACGAGGTGACCGCCATCGACGCGGCCGCCAAGCGCGTGAACGTGCAGCGTCTCGACGAGGACGAGTCCTTCGAGCTCGACTACGACTACCTGATTCTCAGCCCCGGTGCTTCGCCAATCATCCCGCCGGTGCCCGGCATCGAGCGCGCCCTGGCCCTGCGCACCGTCGAGGACGTCGAGCGCATGGCGGCCGCCCTCGATCGCGCGGCGCGCCACGCGGTCGTCATCGGTGGCGGCTTCATCGGCGTGGAGATCGCCGAGAACCTGACCGAGCGCGGCGTGGCGACCACCATCATCGAGGCCGCCGACCAACTGCTCGCACCCTTGGACCCGGAGATGGCCCAGTTGGTCGCCGACGAGATGGAGCGTCACGGCGTCGATGTTCGCCTCTCCAACACCGTGACGGCCATCACGCCGACTGCGGTGCAGGTGCACACGGGCGACGTGATCCCCGCGGACCTCGTGGTTGTCGCCATCGGTGTACGGCCCGACGTCAGCCTCGCGCGCGGCGCAGGGCTCGCCATCGGCGCCAGCGGCGGCGTGGCGGTCGACGAGTTCAACCGCACGAGCGATCACTCGATCTACGCGATCGGCGATGTCGCCGAGAAGTCCGACGCGCTCGACGGTGCGGCGACCCTGGTGCCGCTGGCCAACGTAGCGAACCGCCACGGCCGCGTGGTGGCCGACCACCTGACCGGTCGCCTGGTGCGCCCGCGCACCACCATCGGAACGGCGATCGTCAAGGTCTTCGACCTCACCATCGCGGCCACGGGCTGGAACGAGAAGCGCCTGGCCGCGGCCGGCCGGCCGGCCCTCGCCATCCACACGCACCCCTCAAGCCACGCCGGTTACTACCCGGGCGCACGCCCGATGGCGCTGAAGATCATGGTCGAGCCCACCACGGGCGAGATCCTCGGCGCCCAGGGCGTGGGCACCGAGGGCGTGGACAAGCGCATCGACGTGCTGGCCACCGCGATCCGCGGGGACATCTCCGCGCCCGAGCTGGCCGACCTCGAACTGGCTTACGCGCCACCCTTCGGCTCGGCGAAGGATCCCGTCAACATCCTCGGCTACGTCGCCGAGAACGTGCTGTCGGGTCTCGTCAAGACCGTCCAGTGGAGCGAGATCGAGGGCTATCGCACGCGCGGCGCCCAGCTGGTCGACGTGCGCACGTCCGGCGAGTACCTGCGCGGCACAGTGCCCGGAGCGATCAACCTGCCCGTCGACGAGATCCGCGAGCGCTATCGCGAGCTCGAGACCGGAGAGATCGTCGTCATCTGTCAGGTTGGCCAGCGTGGCCACACGGCGACGCGACTGCTCAATGAACTGGGCTTTGACGCCCGCAACCTCGATGGTGGTTACAAGACGTGGAGCTCCTCGCCGGCGGCGAAGGCGCTCGAACTCGTCAGCTAACGCCTCGAAATACAAGAAACAAAGAAAGGTACACCACCACTATGTGTCATCGCACAACCTGCCGGACCTGCAAGAAGCCCACGTGGAGCGGATGCGGCAACCACATCGAGCAGGCCCTGGCCGGCGTTCCCAAGAACGAGCGGTGCCAGTGCGGCGCCGACGCGTCCGCGGGCGGCGGGTTCTTCTCGAAGTTCCTTGGTCGCTAGAGCGTGACCGCGGCGGAGACCTGGCGCGACGCGCTGGCGGCGTGGGCTCTACCCGAGCACATCCTGGCCGGCGCCGAGGAGAGCCCCTGGATCCATCCGCCGGAGCTGTTCACCCTCCCGCCGGTCATCGCCACCACGCCCTCGCACGAACGAGCGCGTGAGGCGATGCCGGTGGGAGGAACTGTCCTCGACGTCGGCTGCGGCGGCGGCATTGCGGCGTTCGCCGTCGCCCCGCCGGCGTCGCGGGTGATCGGCGTCGACCATCAGGCCGCAATGCTCGCGATGTTCAACGAGGCGGCCGCCGCGCGCGGCCTGTCGTGCACGACCGTCGAAGGCTTCTGGCCCGCCGTGGCGGACGAAGTCGAAGTCGCCGACGTCGTCACCAGCCACCACGTCGTCTACAACGTGAGCGACATTGTGCCCTTCCTTGCGAGCCTCGCGGATCACGCGCGAGCACGCGTCGTCATCGAGATGCCCGATCGTCACCCCCTGTCGTCGATGTCCGACGCTTGGCGCCACTTCTGGAACCTGGAGCGGCCAGCCGAGCCGACACCCGACGACCTTCTGGCGGTCCTCGCTGAGATGGGCATCGCGGCGACACGTGAGGAGTTCGTCGCGCCCCTCGTCGAGAACCACGACCCCAAGCGCACCGCCCACTTCGCGCGGGTTCGCCTGTGCCTGCCCGCCGCGCGCGAGGCCGAGGTCGCCGACTACCTGGCGAACCAGCCCTCGGCGATCGCTCGGCGCCTCTCAACGATCTGGTGGGACGTCTAATTCCCGGGTTCGCTCACCCTTTCGGTCACGCGCCCCTCGACTAACTCGACGCGCCGTGTCGCCACGGCCAGGTCGCGCTCACGGTGCGAGATGAGAAGGACCGCCGCGTCGATGTCGGCGAGGTGGCCCAGCACGCGCCGGGCGGTGTCGTCGTCGAGACCCTCGGTGGGTTCGTCGGCGATGATGATGCGCCGGCGCGCGAGGTACTCGCGCGCGAGTCCCACGCGGCGCTGCTCGCCCCCCGAAAGCCCCGCGGACTCGCCGCCGAGCGTCGTCGCGAGTCCCGCGGCGAGCCCTGCTCTCCACGTAGCCAGAGCAGCGTCGCCCAGCGCGCGCTCGACCTCGTCGTCGGTCGCCTCGGGACGCGCCACGCGCACGTTGGCCCCGACCGAGGCCGCGAACATGTAGGGACTCTCCTCGGCGAATCCCACGTGGCAGCGCACCTGGTCGGCGGCGAGCGCGTCGTAGGGGTGGCCGTCGAGGGTGATCGCTCCCGCGTCGGGCGCGAGGAACTTCGCGAGCACGTGAGCGAGCGTCGTCTTGCCGACGCCGCTACGTCCCTCGAGCACCACGACGTCACCCGCCCGCAGGGAGATCGCCGCGTCGGTGAGGATCGGACGGCCGCGCACGACGCGCACGTCGCGCGCGGCGAGGCTCGACGCGTCGTCGACGTCGGGGATGCGTGTGGCGGGATCACGAATCGGCCAGGGCGTGGCGGCGAGAGAGTCGAAGCGCCCGGTCGCCGCGCGTTGGGGGCCGCTGTCGACAAGGGCGTCGGCGGCTTCCGCGGCCATGTCGAGCGCGGCCAGTCCCAGCAGAACGGGCACCGCGACGAGCGCCGGGTTAAGCCCCCTCGAGCGCGCGTGCGCGCTCGCGAGGAGTATCGCGACGCTCGCCGCGCCCGCTGTCGCGACAAACAGTCCCTCGATGAGGGCGCGCAACCTGCGCCGGCGCGCTTCGGCGGCGTCGACCTCGGCCTCGAGTAGGGCCAAGCGCGCGGCGAGGGGTGCGCTCGCTCCACCCATCGCGAACTCCTCCCAGCCCGTTGCGGCGTCAGCGGCGAGACGCGAGATCTGCGCGCGGCTCGCGTCGAGCTCGTCGTCGGCGCGACGAAGACCGCGACGGGCGAGCAGCGGCCAGAGCGCGAGGTCGGCGACGAGGGCGACGAGCAGGGCGAGACCCGCGGGCCCGAACACCAATCCGCAGACGAGCGCCGTGACCACTCCGGCGCCCGCGCTCGCGGCCAGGGGGCCGGCGACGCTCGCGAGGAGGTCTTCGGCCGCCTCGACGTCGCGTACGGCCAGGTCGACGACGTCGGCGCTGCGCGGCCCGAGTCCCGCGGGTACCAGAGGCTCGACGATCTCGGCGACGCGCTGGCGCACGTGCGTCATCACGGTGAGGACGACGCCGTGAGTCGCGGTGCGCTCGAGGTAGCGCCCGGCGGCCTTGGCGAGGGCGAAGAGCTGGACGAGGCCCATGGGCACCGTGAGCGAGAGCACCGCCGGCTGCTGGGCCGCTCGCACGATTAACCACGCCGAGGTGCCCGACAGGCCCAGCGTGGCTAGTCCCACACCGAGGCCCGCGCCGAGAGCGCCCACTGCCGCGCGGGCCTCGCGGCGCAGAGCGCGAGCGACCAGCCCGTCTCTCACGCGTGGCCCTTGAGATCGAGAACGGCGTCGGCGCGCAACGGCCGGTGCGAGGCGACGACGCGCGTCATGGACAGGTTGGCGATCACCGACGCCAGCTCGTCCGCGCCCCGGGGATCGAGGTGAGCGAGCGGCTCATCGAGCACGAGCACCAGCGGGTGGCGCATCAGGCAGCGCGCGAGGCCGAGACGGCGCCGCTCACCGGCCGAGAGGGCGCGGGCCCCCTCGCCGACGGGCCGATCGAGGTCCTCGCCAAGTCCGACCAGCGTCAGCGCCGCGCGAACCTCGTCGTCACCCACCGAGGGGTCGCCCAGGGTGACCGCTTCGCGCAGTGAGGAACCCGTCACCCTCGGATCCTGGGCCAGCCAGGCCACACGCGAACGCCACTGGTCGCGGTCAAGGTGTGCCAGATCGATTCCGTCGATGTGCACTTTCCCCTCAGGTGGATCCTCGAGCGTGCAGAGCTGTCGCAACAGCGTCGACTTGCCGATCCCCGAGGCGCCCGTCACGAGGAGTAGACCCCCCGGGGCGACCGCAACGTCACCCAGTGCGACGCCGGGGGAGATGCTCGGCGCGTCGAGACCTCGCAGGTCGTTGACGAGGAGGTCCAGCACGTCCTCAGTCGCGGCGACTCCGGTCGCGGACGCGTGATAGGCCGCGGCGACTCGCCGCAGGGGTAAGAAGACCTCGGGGGTCACGATCAGGATCGCGACCGCGTTCGACAGGGCCAGCCCGCCGTGGAGGAGGCGTACGCCGAGGAAGAGCGCGACGAGCGCGGTGGCGAGCGAGCTGAGCAGCTCGAGGGCGAAGCTCGAGAGGAACGCCACGCGCAGCGTCGCCATCGTCGTCTCACGCACGCGACGACCCACGCGCTCGAGCGAGTTCAGCGCGTCGCGCGAGCGGTTGAAGGCCTTGAGAGTCGCCATGCCGCGCA
Source organism: Actinomycetes bacterium (assembly GCA_021790675.1). Classification (GTDB taxonomy): domain Bacteria; phylum Actinomycetota; class Acidimicrobiia; order Acidimicrobiales; family RAAP-2; genus RAAP-2. The sequence continues at coordinate 4,772 of JAJYGN010000027.1, read as the reverse complement.
CTACGTCACCGAAGTAGCCCGCCAGGCGCTGCTGCTCCTGCCAGCCGGCGAGCATCTTGGCCTTGGCCTCGGCGCCGAGGAGGGCCATGAAGATCGGCAACAGCGCGACGCAGAGCGCGACGATGACTCCGCTCAGCCAGTCGCGGGTCACGAGCCAGGTGACCAAGATGGCGGGCCCGACCACCGAGGCGGCGAGGGCGGTGACGTAGCGCGTGAGGTAGGCCTCGATCGCCTCGACGCCGCGCGTGGCGAGCTGCACGGTGGCGTCGATCGAGCAGCGCGGACCTCGCGCCAGCGTCGCTTCGAGTACCCGGCGGCGCAGGTCGCGCCGCACGGGTGCCGCGAGTCGCCCGGCGATCATCGCTCCGGCGGCGGTCGCGAGGGCGCGCACGAGGCTGGCGAGAGCCAGATCGACGATGGCGGCACGCAGGTCGGCGTGGCGCGACGCGAAGAGTCCACCTACCACCCGCGCGATCGCCGTGGCCTGGGCGAGGAGGGCGATCGTCGCGATCGCAGACGTTGCCGTTGCGACCACGACGGGGCCCCAGGCGAGCGGCGTCACCCGCGCGAGGCGCCTCAGGAGGTCGGTGGGCGAGTCGCTCACCCGGTAGGCGGGGCGAGCGTGGTGGCGCTGGCCTCACCGGGACGGCGGATGCGCCGGCGGAAGATCCAGTAAGTCCAGCTCTGGTAGGCGAGCACGAGGGGGGTGAAGATGAGTGCCACCCAGCTCATCACCGTGAGCGTGTAGGGGTGTGAGGCGCTACTGACGATGGTGATGTCATACGCCGGGCTGATCGAGGAGACCAGCACGTTGGGATAAAGGTTCAGCAGCAATGTCGTAAAGAGCGCCACAATGCTGACGGCCGTCGCCACGAAGGCCCAGCCCTCCAAGTGCTCGCGCGTGAGCCACGTCACGGCGGCCAGCGCCCCCAGCCCGAGGATCGGCAGCAGCGGCGGGACGAGGCCCTCGTGGTGCATCGAACGCGCACTCAGGTACGTCCAGGCGAGAAAGGCGGTCACGACGACGAACGAGAGAGGCGCCAGTCGCGCCGCGATGGCGCTCGCACGCTCGCGCACGTCGCCATCGGCCTTGAGGGCGAGGTAGGCGGCGCCGTGGAGCGTGAAGAGTGAGAGGGTGGCGAGCCCGCCCACTAGCGCGTAGGGCTTCACCAGGTCGAAGAACGTGCCCGTCCAGGTCGCGTTCGCGCCGACGGGCACGCCGTGGACGAAGTCGGCGAAGGCCACGCCCCAGAGCAGGGCCGGCAGGGCCGATCCCCAGAACAGCGCGCGGTCCCACCAGCGCCGCCAGGCGTCGTCGTCGCGCCGGTGTCGCATTTCGAACGCCATCCCGCGAAAGATCAGGGCCGCCAGGATCACCAGCAGCGCGAGGTAGAAGCCCGAGAACACCGTCGCATACCACAGGGGGAAGGCCGCGAACGTCGCACCGCCCGCGGTCAGCAGCCAGACCTCGTTGCCGTCCCAGACCGGGCCGATCGTATTGATCGCGACGCGCCTGTCGGTGTCGTCGCGGCTGACGAAGGGCACGAGGATGCCGACGCCGAAGTCAAAGCCCTCGAGGAAGAAGTAGCCGAGCCAGAGGACGCCGATGAGGGCGAACCAGAGCTTCTCCAGACCGCTGGGCGCGAGGGCGAGTAGCAGCACGATCCCTCCTAGTAGATGAGTTCGGGCTCGGGTGCGAGAGCGCCCTCGGTGAGCGGCGTGGGAACGCGGGCGAGGCGGATCAGCAGGCCGATCTCGACGATGGCGAGCAGCGTGTAGATCGCGGTGAAGCCGATGAAGCTCGCCGCGACGTAGCCGGGCGCGATCAGCGTGACGGCGTTGGAGGTCTTGAGCAGTCCGTAGACCACCCACGGCTGGCGGCCGACTTCGGTAAAGATCCAGCCGACCGAGTTGGCGATGAAGGGCGCGAGCGCCATCCAGGTGGCGAAGCGCAGGTAGACGTTCGACGTCTCCAGGCGGCGCTTCTTCATCAGCCAGAGGCCGATGGCTCCGAGGGCCAGAAGCAAGAAGCCCAGTCCCACCATGACCCTAAAGGACCAGTACAGGATCCAGATGACTGGGATGTAGCTACCGGCACCATACTTCTTGGCGGCCGCCGCCTGGATGTTGTTGATGCCGTCGACCTTTCCGTTCCAGGTGTTGGTTGCGAGCACGCTCAAGAGGTGCGAAACGCGCACCTGGAAGACCGGGTTGCCGGCGAGGTCACCGATCGTGAGCAGCGAGAAGCTCGCCCCGCTGCTCGTGGTGTAGAGGGCCTCGGCGGCGGCCATCTTCATGGGCTGCTGGACTTCCATCTGCTTGGCCTGGGAGTCGCCGAGGAAGATGGTGCCCACCGAAGCGACCATGGTGACGACGATCGCGATGCGAATTGACTTCGCGAACGCCGCCGCGTCGTGACCTCGGCGTACGTGCCAGGCCGAGACGGCGAGCATGAATACCGAGCCGGTAAGAAACGCCGAGAAGAGCACGTGGCCGTAAGCGAGCAGGAACGTCGAGTTGGTCATCACGGCCCAGAAGTTGTTCATTACCGCCTGGTGGCTCACGGGATCGATCGTGTAGCCGACCGGGTGCTGCATCCACGAGTTGGCCGCGACGATGAACGCCGCCGAGAGGATGGTGCCGAGGCTGGCCAGCCAGATCGATGCCAGGTGGACCCGGTTCGAGACGCGCCCGCGTCCGAAGATCCACACCCCGAGGAACGTCGACTCCATGAAGAAGGCGAGCAGGCCCTCGATTGCCAGGGGAGCGCCGAAGATGTTGCCCACGAAGACTGAGTAGCGCGACCAGTCCATGCCGAACTGGAACTCCTGGACGATTCCGGTTACGACGCCGATGGCGAAGTTGACCAGAAACAACTTGCCGAAGAAGCGTGTCGCGCGCTCGTAGGCCTCGTCCTTGGTCCGATAGGCCGCGGTCTGCAGCACCGCGACGAGCAGGCCCAGGCCGATTGTGAGCGGCACGAAGAGGAAGTGAAACACTGTCGTCACCGCGAACTGCCAGCGCGCCAGGGACAGCGTGAAAACACCAGCTATAAAAGCATTCACGAATAGAACATACATCATTGATTCACAACTAAGAATGTGGGAATTTCGCACGATCACGGATGAATAATCATAGGAAAAGACTATGCAAAAAAGAATTTAATGCTATCGAAAGTACACAGTCTGAAGGGCAGTTACGGGAACACAAAGTGGACTTAGGGTGACTCTCGTCACGATGGAAACAATCAATCGAGAGGCGAATGTTGTTGGTCCGTGAATCACTTTCTGAGCGATTCACGCACTGCCTCGAACGTGATCGAGGTAGAGATATGTACTCTATTCCTTCAATTCTCGGAGAATTAATCGGAGCGATGACATTATCGGACGAGCAGATTCTCTCGTAAGCGGTCGATGATGTCTAGCCTTATTCCCGACTTCGTGGCCCACAAGAGTGGGCTCCCGTACCGCTCGTCGACGGTGTTAAGGAATGACCGCATGGTGGCGGAATCAGCGGCGAGGCGCGAGGGCTCGGTACGCTCAATTGTTGACCGGTAGATCTCGTCACGTTGCAGCAGGGAGATGAGCGGACCCATTCGTGTCGACGTCAGCGCGTAGTCTGCGATGATCACATCGCGCTCTACGCCGACGAGGCTCAGGACCAGTGCTATGAGAGTCCCCGTTCGGTCCTTTCCGAAGAAGCAACTGACGATGGTGGGAGCGGACGATAGTCTAGAAAGTTCCGTGATCGCTTGGGCCATCCCGTCGCCTGACAGGTAGGCGAGATACCGATCGGCGAGTGACTCACCTCTCGTTCGGGTGGCAGTGTCATCTCTTACGGGTGAGGACACCACGTTGAATGCTCCGCTCATAATCGCGCCGAGTCCAGTGAACTCGATCTCATTCGAGGCTCGAAGGTCAAGGATGTTAACGACACCCAATGTGACGAATCGTGAGAGATCCGCATGGGTGACACGATGCAGGGCATCGCTACGAAACAGCCGGCGCCACCTCGTACGTTCGCCGGTGGCGCAGAGATAGCCGCCGACGTCACGCAGATTAAAGACACCGTCGAGATCGATGTGTCGTGACGGTCGTCCGTTGCTCATGGTGGCACACACGCTGATGAGAGTAGTGACGCGACGCTGCGCATCGTCAACCTATGGTTGTCGCCATGTCAGGGTCATCCGAGAATTTGGAACGAACGAGTCGCGACGTGACGGGAGCCGATCACGGATCAAACAGCAAAACCCATGATGGCGGAGATGTTCTCAGTGTGTTCTATGACGCCGTGTATCGCCGTCGGGACGTGCGAGGTGAATTTACCGGCGAAGCTGTGGATCCGCGAGTCCTTGAGCGACTCCTCGAGGCCGCACACGCAGCCCCGAGCGTCGGTCTCTCGCAACCCTGGGATTTCATCGTGGTCACGTCTGAGGAGACACGGCGCCAGTTCGTCGGCCACATTCAAGGTGAACGCCAGATCTTTGCCGACTCCCTTGACCCCGAGCAGGCGCGTCGATTCTCGACGATCAAGATCGACGGGGTCCTCGAGTCCAGTGTTTCGATCATCGTCACCTACAGCCCCGATCGCGGTGGACCTCATGTATTGGGTCGTCATTCCATCGCCGATGCCGGTCTGTACTCAACGTGTCTCGCGATTGAGAATTTGTGGCTCGCCTGCACCGTCGAGGGATGGGGGCTGGGATGGGTGTCGTTCTATCGCGAGGAGTTCGTCAGTGAGCTGCTGGGCTTGCCGGCGGCCGTTCGACCGGT
>JAJYGN010000085.1 GCA_021790675.1 Actinomycetes bacterium | reverse complement strand
GTGGTCGCACCCCGCGCCACGAATGCGCGAGTACGTGCTGGCGATGCGCGCGATCTGGTCGTCGTGGAATGAGGGCACGCCACTCAACTTTCGTGGGGAGTACTACCGACACACGCTCATGACGCCGTTCTTCAGTCCGGCGCCGCACGACTTCGGCGCGCCCAAGATCTTCGTCGCGGCGGTGGGCGAGTTGATGACCGAAGTGGCTGGTGAGGTGGCCGACGGGCTGCTGGTGCACCCGTTCACGACGGAACGCTACCTGCGTGAGGTAACGCTGCCGGCACTCGAGCGAGGGCTGTCGCGTTCGACGCGAACTCGCGAGGACTTCCAGATCTCGCTCTCGGGACTGATCGCGAGTGGCGAGGACGACGCCGCGCAGCGCAACGCTGAGGCCGCCGTGCGAGCACAGATCGCCTTCTACGCGTCCACGCCTGCCTATCGCGGAGTCCTCGACCAGCATGGATGGGCGGGACTGCAGCCCGAGCTCGCCCAGCTCGCGCGGCGGGGCGAGTGGGCCGCCATGGGCGACCTAATCCCCGACGAGGCGCTCGACGCGATCGCCATCGTCGCGGCGCCGCCGGACGTTCCAGCCGCACTTCGGGCGCGATTTGGCGACATCGTTGACCGCTTCGGCATCTACGCGCCCTCAGCAATGGCCGATGGTGTGCGCCGTACTATTGCCCAGGGCCTCGGGTTGCAGATTTCCTAAACCACAAAGGAGCCGCCGTGCGCGTGTTGATGATCGTGAATGACCCACCCTACGGAAACGAGCGCACGTACAACGGGCTGCGGCTCGCCATGAACTTGACGCGCAACCACGACGACGTCGAGCTGACCGTATTCCTCATGGGCGACGCGACGCTCGGTGCGAAGACTGGCCAGCGCACCCCCGACGGGTACTACAACATCGAGCGGATGCTGAAGGGCCTACTCACGAAGGGCGGCCGGGTACTCGTGTGCGGCACCTGCATCGACACGAGGGGTATCGCCGAGGCCGAACTGCTCGAGGGCGTATCGCGCAGTTCGATGGACGAGCTCGGGAACCTCACGGTCGCCGCCGAGCGCGTGCTCGTCTTCTGACTAGGCCGTACGCCCGTCCTCGGCGAGCGAGAGCGAGCGGCGAAGATTCAGCATGAGCGCCGAGCCGACGAGCGCGAGGATCCCGATCGACAGTGGCCACCAGTTGCCGCCGCCACTGCCAAAGTAGACCGTCGCGATCAGCGGGGCGACCGTTCCCGACACCGACCACGTCGCCCCCGACGCCGCGTTGTAGCGGCCACGTAGGTGTTCCGGCGCTATCTCGTTGACGAGCGCCGAGCCGACCGGCTGGAGCATCGTTTCGCCAAAGGCGAAGACGACCATCGATGCGCACAAGGCGAAGAAGGCGACCACCGGCGGCATGGCCAGCGCGGCAGCGAGCACGAGCCAGAAGAAGCACCAGAGTGCGCCGACCACCGCCAGGACCCTCGTGCGACTCCGGCCCTCGATCCGATTGAGCGTCCAGAGCTGGGCGAGCACGATCGTCGTGGTGTTGAAGAAGAAGATGACCCCAATGTCGTGCACGCTCAGGCGAAGGTTGTTGACCACGAAGAGGCTGTACCCGGCCTCTTGGGACCCGTAACCGCCGATCATGAGGACGAGACTGGCGAGCAAGTACTGCACGAGTCGCCGATCGGCCAGCACGGTGCGCCAGCCGTCAGACTCACGCGCCGGGTCGTCGTGGGCAATCCGAACCGGGCCGCCGTACGAGCGCAGCGTCAGGTACAAGAGTCCGGCGGCGAACATGCCGGCGGCATTGCAGAGGTAGAGCACGCTGAAGGTGGCGGGGTGGTTGAGGTTGACGATGGCGGCCGAGATCAGTCCGCCGAAGCCGATGCCCAAATTGAGCAGCATGAAGTTAAAGCCGAAGGCCCGCTGACGGTGCTCCTCACCGACCAAGCGCGCGAGGAGCGTCGTGTTCGGGCCCCACGAGGCGCCCCCGACGACCGCGAGCACGATGGCGACGATCGCGGCGCTCAAGCGCGTGGTCACGAAGGCCCAGGCGACGAGTGCCAAGCCGGTCGCCCCGTAACCCGCGATGGAAACGCGGAACGGGCCGAATCGGTCGACCAACGTGCCCCAGAGCGGGCCCGACACGAGGCCCGCTACGGCGGCGGCGGCGAGCAGCAGTGTTGCGAATGCCGCAGAGAAATGGCGCACGTTGTGGAGGTAGACCACGTAGAAGGAGAGGGTGAGCCCCAGCCCGAGGGCGCTCAAGAACGTGCAGGCGTAGAAGACCCGCATTGGGGTCGTCAGCGTGGCGCGAAACGCCTTGGGCATGAGGGTATCGAAGAAGTTCACGGGGTGACGAGGTTAACGCACCTGATGCGGCGCAATGCAGGGTTTGTGACGGAATTCACGGTGCTGCGCGATACGATGGGGCCGTCGACCACCAGGTCGTGGTCGCAAAGGGGAACAATGGTTACACGGCGGTCGTCCCGCTCGACGGGCCTGCTTGAGCAACTTGCCCCTGACGTTGAGCGACTGCTCAACCGGCACCTCGAGGCGCCTCGTCTGTGGTACCCCCACGAGCAAATCGACTGGGGATCGGGCACGCCGTTTTCGGTGCGTCCGTGGGCGCCCACCGACTATCCGTTGCCTGACGGCGTGCGCAGCTCGATCTACGTGAACTTGCTGACTGAGGACAACCTGCCCTACTACACGAATACCCTGGCGCGACTCTCGTCGCCGACGCACCCGATCACCGACTGGAACCACCAGTGGACGATGGAGGAGAACCGACACGCAATGGTGATGCGCGACTGGG
>JAJYGN010000014.1 GCA_021790675.1 Actinomycetes bacterium | reverse complement strand
GTCGTTGTTGATAGGTCTGGCCTAGTGACGGCCACGGACTCTCTTCTCAACGGGTCGACGATGCTGGGGTCGTAAGCGCACATTCTGGCCATCAGAAATTCCCTCGCGGCGGCCACTGCGCGCCCGGCCTGAGTCGGCTTATCGGCCCTTGCTCGCTGCCGCTCGCCGCACCACAGAACCGCGCATCATCCATTGAGTCGGCGCCGCTCATCGCGCTACAAGTGGTCGAGGTCTTCCTCAAGTCCTGTTCCTCCGCAGGTGCCACAACGTCCGCTGCCGCGATAGCCGTCGCACAAGGTGCATAGGGCTCCCCTGGGTGTGCCGCTACCGCTGGCAAACGACAGACAGACCCCGCTTCCGTCACACGCCGTGCATCGCTTCTTCGCCACGTCACCTCCGCCTTGCCGTGTGATGGCGGGGAGGTAAACCCCCACACGCGTCCCTGTGAACCCCGCCGTTCTTGGCGATCGGCGTGAGCGTCGGGCTCGTTCACCTCCCCTGTATCACACGGCAGCCTCCGCCAGTCCTGTGACTCGAGGATAGGACGATCGATCTTCGGGGACTGCCACTTACCCCAGCATCGCACCATAGAGAGCGTGAGCTCGCGTCCTCGCGCCGTGGTCGTCGGCGCATCCAGTGCGTCCGCGCTAGGGGAAGAGGTGCTGTGCGTCGACCACCTCGATGACATTGCTCCCTACCTGGGTAACCCCCAGGTGACGCTCGCCATCGCCGACACCGCCCCTCAGTCCGCGGAACTGACCAGAGTGGATGCGGTGGCTCGACACACCCTGTCCGGCGGCCGCGTAGTGATCCTCAGAGCGACGGATGTCGTCGGCGCCCTGACCTGGGACACGCCTGCCGGCACCGATGAGATTGTCGAGGTCGCGACGGAGTTGGGACTACCAGCGTCCACCGATGCTCTCGCCCGGGCGCTCGCCGTCGCCCCACCCCTCACGCGAAGCACGGTGGTGTCCGACCTGCTGCTGCGCCAGCATCGAGAGTTCGACGAACCTGTCATCGGGTTCAAGTGCGGTCTGCTCTGGCTCGATCATGGGAGCCGGGACCTTCTAGTCAGCGGTCACATCTCCCGTGAGCCCGTGCCGCCGAACTCATGGTGTCCCGACTTCGGCCATCACGCGCACTCTACCCAGCGCGGTGCGGGCGCGTACTTCCACTGCGCGAGCGGAAGTCTCAGCCCGCTTGGCCGCACGAGCGCCAGATCTCATCGTCCTCGACTTGGGCGAAGCCGCGCAGTCAGGAGATCGACCGCCGCTCCAGCGCCGCGTCGGGCCGCGCGCCGTCGAGGACCAGCGCGAGCAGCTCGCGCGCCGTCACGGCGCTCACCGGATGACCCAGCAACGCGCGTACCTGCAGCGGATTGACAATCGCCGCCCAGAACAAGACCGGGTCCGTACCCGCACGCAGTTCCCCCGAGGCGATGGCGCGTCCCAGGATCTGCGCCGCGACGTCGAAGCGACCGGCGAAGTAGCGCCGCGCGATCGTCTGGACATCGGGGTCCTCAGTGGCCGCAGCAATTGCCGCACGCATCACTCGCGCACCGGTTGATCCACTCAGCGCGGTCGCCACGGCCTCGGCGAGGGCCGCGAGATCCGCGAGTGCGTCAGACGTGGACGTGGACGTGGACGTGACAGGGATCGTCGTGAGCGACATCTGCTCGAGGGCCGCACCGACGAGGGCCGCCTTGGTCGTGAAACGGCGATAGATCGTCGTCTTGTGCACGCCGGCGAGTGTGGCGACCTCCTCGACGCTGAACGAGTAGGCCCGCTCGACGAGCAGCTGCGCGGTCGCCTCGAGCACCGAGTCGTCCCCCAAACCCCGCGGGCGGGGCCGCGATTGCGGGGTGTGACGCGCTGGCGCGGTCGCGTACCGTGTGTCCTCGGGTTCGGTCACGATCACCACCTTCATGCAACTTGAGTTGCATTTCAGACTAGAATCATTAAGTGAGAATTGCAACTCAAGTTGCAAGTGGACCTTGCGCGGCGGCGGTTCGGCGCTCGGCCCTCGGTTCATCCGGCTGCTCGTCCTGATCGGCGAAGTGACCCAGGCCCCTACCCTCGTCCTCCGTCCCCGACTACCGTCAGCGACAGAGACCGCTCAACGGCGAGGTGCGCATGGTGCAGGTGGAGAGTCGCGGACCGAGCAGTCCCGCGACGTCGCCGCCAGTGGTGCACTTCGACCACGTGACCAAGATCTATCGAGGCGGCGGCGGCGTTCACGACCTCACCCTGGACGTGAACGCCGGTGAGGTGCTGGGATTCCTCGGCCCCAACGGCGCGGGCAAGACCACGACCATCCGTCTCCTGCTCGATCTCATTCGGCCCTCGACCGGCACCATCGACGTCTTCGGACTCGACTCGCGACGAAACAGCGTGGCCATCCGGCGCCGAGTGGGCTACCTTCCCGGCGACCTTGCCCTGTACGAACACTTGAGCGCCCGCGACGTCCTCTCGCACTTCGCCCACCTGCGCGGCGGACCCTCCTGGCCCACGATCCGCGCCCTCGCCGACATCCTCGAGCTCGACCTCGAACGGCCGATCCGCAGCCTCTCACGCGGCACCCGCCAGAAGGTTGGCATCGTGGCAGCCCTGATGGGTGACCCCGAGCTCCTGGTGCTCGACGAGCCCACGTCGGGACTCGACCCTCTCGTCCAGCGCCAGGTCCACGAGATGCTTCGCGCAGCGGCCGACGCCGGGCACAGCGTGTTCCTCTCTTCGCACATCCTCTCCGAGGTCGCCCAGGTCGCCGACCGGGTAGGTCTCATCCGCGACGGACGCCTGGTCGCGGTCGAGCGCGTCGTCGACCTCCAACAGCACGCTGCCCACCTCATCGACGCCCGGCTGCGCGGCACGCCGGCGCGCGAAGACTACGCGTCACTACCGGGCGTGACGTCGTGCACGGTGAACGACCACGACCTGCATCTCGAAGTGGCCGGCGATCTGCGCCCGGTCATTGCGGCTCTCGCCGCGAGCGACCTCGACGACCTCTCGGTGCGCGAACCCAGCCTCGAGGAAGTGTTCCTCTCCTTCTATGACAACGTCGACTGAACTCCCAGACTCCGGCCCCGCCGGCCTTAAATCGATCGCCGCGCGCGCCTTGCGCGAAGAGCGTGGCGCCCTGGTCGGATGGACTATCGGTGTCGTCACCTTCTGCCTCGTCATGCTCTCGATCTTCCCGTCTATCCACGGCAACGCGAACTTCGCGCAACTCCTCAACGCCTATCCCGAGGCGCTGCGCAAGATGTTCCAGGTCGAGAACTACACAACCGGCCCCGGGTACCTTCGCGCCGAGGTCTTCTCCTTCGTCGCGCCGCTGTTGCTCACGCTCTTCGCCGTGCTATGGGGATCGGATCTCTCCGCGGGGGAGGAGGAGCGGCGCACCATCGACCTGCTTCTCGCCAACCCCGTCTCGCGACGGCGCTTCGTTCTCGAGAAGTGGCTCGCGTTGATCGTCGGCACGTTGATCCTCGCCGCGGCCCTTGCCATCGCCCTCGGCGTCATCGGACCACTGTTCAAGCTCCACGTGGGGTGGTCGCGCCTCACCGCCGAGGTGCTCGCGTCGTGGCTCTTCGCCGTGGCCTTCGGAACGCTCGGCCTCTCACTGGGGGCGGCCACCGGACGACGGGGACTCGCTCGCGGCGTCACCACGACGCTGGCTCTGGCCTCGTACCTGCTCTCGACGCTTTCCACTCTGGTGTCCTGGTTGCGCCCGGTGAGAAACCTCTCGCTCTGGCAGCACACGTTGGGCGTCGATCCGCTGGGCTCCGGCTTTCACCTGGACCGCATCGCCCTCGTCGTCGTGGTCACGCTCGCCGTCGGCGCGGCCGGACTGTGGGCCTTCGACCGGCGCGATCTCGCGACCTAACTAGCCCTTCGCGCCCGGCGAGAGCAGCCGGGTGGTCGTACTGGCGCGTCGCGTGCACACCGTGATCGACAACGGTCGATACGTCGAGGGTACGAAGGAGGCCAACGACACGTTGATCCCAACGGCGCGGCGCACCCCGCACGAGGCCGAGGGATAGTTGCCCGTGTCCACCACGCCGAAGGCCACCGAGACCGACTGGCCGTAGTTGATGACGTGACGCAGGGGCATCATTCCCATGCTCGTGTTGCGCGCTATCGGTCCCAACGCGCGCCGTCCCCGCCCCACGGGCTGAATCGCCGGCACGCCCCAGATCGCACAGGTGCCGGCGCGATTGGTGAAGGCGATCGGGTAGTAAGTCGTCCCGGCCGTCCCCTGGGCGCGGCCGATGGTCACCGACAACTGCGAGGCCACGCACGATGGCGTCGCGGCCGCGGCCGACAGGCTCGACGGCCCGAGGGCCACGAGCGGCACCGCTGCGGCCGCCACCACGATCGATAGGACGCTTCTCACTCGCTGCATAATCCCTCCAGTCTTTCTTTCAGGTCCCCTGTCCGATGCGCACCCTCTCTTACGAGTCTCGAGTGGCCGTCACGACGGCGAAGCCGGTAAACCAGAGAGGTGAACCGCGCTACAGCGCCGAGCTGGCCGAGGGAGGCCGCGTGACGTCATCCACCCCCGAGCTAACGCCACCACCCACGAGACACCCGGGACTGGCCCTGATCGTCATCGCGATGGCCCAGCTGATGGTGATGCTGGACCTCACCATCGTGAACATCGCTCTGCCCACCCTTCAGCACTCTCTTGGCTTCTCCGTCGCCGGACTGGCCTGGGTGATCGATGCGTACGTGCTGGCCTTTGGCGGACTGCTGCTCTTCGGCGGGCGCCTCGGTGACCTCTTCCGCCGCCGGCGCATGCTCATGGTCGGCGTCGCGCTCTTCACCCTGTCCTCGCTCGCCGGTGGCTTCGCCTCGAGTCCGGCCCTGCTGATTGCCGCGCGCATGGTCCAGGGGCTCGGCGCGGCGATCGCCTCGCCCACCGCGCTCTCGCTCGTGGTCACGACGTTCCCCGAGGGCAAGGCGCGCCACCGCGCGATGGCCATCTTCGCCGCGATGACCGCGGCTGGCGGCGCCACCGGTCTGCTGCTCGGCGGCATTCTCGTCGACTACGTCTCGTGGCGCTGGGTGTTCTTCGTCAATGTGCCCATCGGGGCCCTCCTGCTCGTCTTGGCGCCGCTCGCCCTCGAGCGCGGCCGGGCCACTCACAGCCAACTCGACGTGCCGGGAGCGATTCTGATCACGACGTCGATGACTTCGCTGGTCTACGGTTTCGTGCGCGCGCCCGAAGCGGGCTGGGGACACTCCACCACGATCGGCGCCTTCGTCGCGGCCGTCGCACTTCTCATCGCCTTCTTTCTCGTCGAGCGGCGCGTCGCCGCGCCCCTAGTGCCGCTCGAGTTCCTGGCCCACCAGGGCCGCGCCCTGGGCTACGCCATCATGATCCTCGTAGGCGCGGCGATGCTCTCACTGCTCTACTTCCTCACCCAGTTCCTCCAAGAGGTGATGCACTACTCTCCGGTGCTCGCCGGAGTCGCCTACCTGCCGGTGCCGATCATGGTCGCAAGCACCAGCCAGGTGGTCTCACGCCTCGTCGGACGACTCGGCGTACGACCCTTCCTCGTGGCCGGTCCCCTGCTCGTGACGGCGGCTCTCACCACTGCCTCGACCCTGCACGCGGGCTCGCACTACCCCGTCGTCTTCGCGGCTCTCGTCATGATGGGTCTCGGTATGGGGCTCATCTTCGTTCCCTTGATGCTCAACGCCGTCTCCGTCGTCGGCCACGGTCACGCGGGACTCGCGTCGGGCCTTCTCAACACTGCCCAGCAGATCGGCGGCTCGGTCGGCCTCGCGGTGCTCGTGAGCGTCGCCGCGACCACCGTGCGTCACGACCTGGCCGGAGCGAAACCCACGCCCGCCGCCCAGGTCAACGCGGCGGTACACGCCTTCCAGAACGCTTTGCACGGCGGCGCGCTGGCCGCGGCCCTGGCGGTCGTCGTCGCGCTGTTCCTGCCACGCGTCGCGACGCCCGTTGCCGAGTCTGCAGCGCCCGAGCCCGTCGTCGGTTAGAGGTTGCCGCTCACTCCCGCCACCACACCGCGAATCGAGGTGCTGACCACCTTGGTGCAGGTGGAGAACTTGAGCGCAATGACACCGCGCGCGCCCGAGAGTGTGACGGCGATTGCCACCGCCGGCACGGGACCGCACGTCGCGCTCGGCCAGTTGCCCGTCTGGGCGACGCCGAAGGCGACACTCGCGCTCGCTCCCGGCGCGAGGCGAATCGGAAGCCCGTAGCCCGCCACGGTTACCGCCCGGGCCGGTGGCCCGACGTAGTCACCCGCTGATGAGCTGCGCATCGCGCGCACCGTCGGGATCCCCGTCACCACGCAGGCGCTCGACGACGTGTTGCGAAACACCAGCGCGTAGTAGACCGTGCCGGCCGCGCCGTTGGACGCACCGCGGCTCATCGCCAGGTCCGACGACCTGCATCGCGCGAACGTCGCCACCGACGTCGTGACGCTGGTCCAAGCAGTCGTACCGCCTACGCACACCGCGATGGGTTTGGCCAAGGTCACGACGAGCGCCGCGGTGCCCGGCGCCCCCACGCGCAGGCGGGACGCGTGCTGGGTCGTGCACTGCACCCCGGCCATCGTGCTGACCCGGACGGCCACCGATGAACCGTTGTCGATCGCGGTCCAGCGCGTCGACAACGGACGGGGCAGCTGATAGACGACCGGTCCGATCGCAAAGCCGTTGGCGGCCAGGAACTGATAGCCGGTCGAGTTCACGCTCCACAGGCAACTGGGCGCGGCGTGCGCGGTGAAGACAAGCTGGGCGGTGGTGCCGCCCGGGCGACTCGAGACGCTGTTCGCAACCGAGACCCGGTGGGGCAGGCACGCGGCGCTGGCGGCACCGGCGCGCGGGCCCGGCGAGAGTGTCACCAGAGTGGCCGCGAGAGCCACCACCGCGAAAAGTGTCGTGACCCGCGAGCCTCGCGTGATCAGGGCGGGTGGAGCACTACGAGTTGTCATGGACACCTCCCTCGTGTCGAACCTAACCCCGGGGTGTGGTGCCGTCCAATTCGCGAAATGGACCGCGCGCCCGTGAGTTAGCGTTCGAGTAGCGAGGAAAAGGACCGTGAGATGGCAACCGACCGCACCCACTTGACCAGCCAGGAGAGGGAGACGTCGTCGGTCTTTCACTCCTGGTCCGCCCAGTCGACGTTGAAGCCGTTGATGGTCGCGCACGCCTCGGGCGTTTACGTGACCGCCGAGGACGGCACGCAGTATCTCGACTTCTCCTCCCAGCTGGTGAACACCAACATCGGCCACCAGCACCCGGCGGTGGTGGCCGCTATTCAGGAGCAGGCGGCGACACTGTGCACCATCGCGCCCCAGCACGGCTACGCGAGCCGCTACCGCGCGGCCGAGCTGATCCTGGACCACTCCTTCGAGGGTGCTGCCAAGGTCTTCTTCACCAATGGCGGCACAGAGGCCGTCGAGCACGCCGTGCGCATGGCCCGCCTGCACACGGGCCGTCACAAGGTCCTCGCGCAGTACCGCAGCTACCACGGCGCCACTGCCACGTCGATCAACCTGACCGGCGACCCGCGCCGATGGCCCAACGACGACGCCACCGCCGGCGTCGTGCACTTCTTCGGCCCCTTTCTCTACCGTTCGCACTTCCACGCGACCACCGAAGCCGAAGAGCGCGACCGCGCGCTCGAGAACCTGGAGGCGACGATCGCCTTCGAGGGTCCCTCGACCATCGCGGCGATCATCCTCGAGACCGTGCCCGGCACCGCCGGCATCATGGTGCCGCCTGCGGGATTCCTCGCCGGCGTGCGCGAGATCTGCGACCGCTACGGCATCGTCTACATCGCCGACGAAGTGATGGCCGGCTTCGGGCGCACCGGCGAGTGGTTCGCCTACCAGGCCCACGGGGTGACCCCTGACCTCGTGACCTTCGCCAAGGGCGTGAACTCGGGCTACGTGCCCCTGGGCGGAGTCGTGATCAACGAGGCCATCGCCGCAACGTTCAACGACCGCGTCTACCCCGGCGGGCTGACCTACTCGGGGCACCCGCTGGCCTGCGCGGCCGCGGTCGCCACCATCGAGGCCTTCGAGCAGGAGAGCATCGTGGAGAACGCCAAGCGCATCGGCGACGAGGTCCTGCGCCCGGGCCTGCTCACGCTCGCCGAGAAGCACCGGGTCATCGGCGAGGTGCGCGGGCTCGGGGTCTTCTTCGCCCTCGAACTGGTGAGCGATCGCGCAACCAAGGAGCCCCTCGCCCCGTACGGATCGAGCTCGCCGGCGATGAACGAGATCATCGCCGCCGCGCGCGCCGAGAAGCTCCTGCTCTTCACCAACTTCAACCGCATCCACGTCGTGCCGCCGTGCACCATCACCGACGAGGAAGCTCGCGACGGCCTCGCGCGGCTGGATCGCGCTCTCGCGGTGGCGGCCCCCCACTACCGCGGATCGTGACCGAGGACCGTCGCGCCCTCATCGCGGCGCAGTTGCGCGAGCTCGGCCACGAGTTCGTCGCCCACGACCTCTCGGACGCCACGCTCGACGCCCTGGAAAGCGCCGTGCGGATCCTCCTGCCCCTGGTGCGCGAGGAGCCGATCCGCGAGTGGGTGCCGCGTATCGATCTCGCCGAGCGCGTCGAGTTACCGATCCCCGACGAGTCGGCGGCGAGCGCCAGCCTGGCCTTCGCCCACTCACTCGTCGCGGGCGGATCCAATCCGATGGGACTGGGCGCCAAGCTCTGGCGCGAGGGCGACATCGCGGCCATGCGCGTGACGCTGGGCCGCGCCTTCGAAGGCGCCCCGGGCCGCTCGCACGGCGGCGTCATCGCCTCGCTGGCCGACGAGACCATGGGTCTCGCCGCCTCGATGAACGGGGCCTTTGGTCTGACCGCCAACCTCTCGATCACCTACCGCGCGGCGGCTCCCCTCAACGAGCCGATCACCGCACGCGGTTGGATTTCCTCGCGCGACGGTCGCAAGATCCACCTGGCCGCGTCGATCACCTCGGGTGACCTGGTGATCGCCGAGGCGACGGCGCTCTTCATCACGATCGAACCCGAATCCTTGCGCGACGGTGGACGTCGAGCGGACGTTTGAACGATTTTCAGCCTCGGTAGGATCACCCCATGCCCGCCGTGACCGTTGACAATCCGCTCGAACTACCCCGTGTCGTCGTGCCCCTCGCGGGCGACCGACCCCGCCGGGTGAAGTCCATCACGACCGCCCCGCGCGGCCTCGAGGGAGAGGGCTTCCCCGTGCGGCGCGCCTTCGCCGGCGTGGACCTGGCCGACCTCGACCCCTTCGTGCACATGGACCAGATGGGCGAGGTCGACTACGGTCCGGGCGAGCCCAAGGGCACCCCGTGGCACCCGCACCGCGGTTTCGAGACGGTGACCTACATGATGGAGGGAACGTTCCTGCACCAGGACTCCATCGGCGGCGGCGGCGTGATCCAAAACGGCGCGACCCAGTGGATGACCGCCGGTGCCGGGATCTTGCACATCGAGCGCCCGCCGGACGCCCTGATCGACTCGGGCGGACTCTTCCACGGCGTCCAGCTCTGGGTGAACCTGCCGGCGAAGCTCAAGATGACCAACCCGCGCTACCAGGACATCGAGGCCGGCGCGGTGACTCTTCTCACCAACGAGGCCGGCGACGCGATCATTCGCGTGATCGCGGGCTCGCTCGGCGACGCCGGCGGACCGGGCAGCACGCACACGCCGATCTCGATCGTGCACGCCTCACTCATGCCCGGCGCCCAGCTGGCCCTGCCCTGGCCCGCGGGCTACAACGCCCTGACCTACGTGCTGGCCGGCCAGGGCAGCGTCGGACTGGAGCGCCACGCGATCGGCGAGGGCCAGATGGCCGTGCACGTCGACGGCGACTACCTCACGCTCGCGGCCAACGAGACCCAGGACTCGCGCACCCAGGCCTTCGAGGTCCTGATCCTCGGCGGTGAGCCGATCCGCGAGCCCGTCGCCGCCTACGGGCCCTTCGTCATGAACACGCGCGCCGAACTCCAGCAGGCCTTCGAAGACTTCCAGGCCGGGCGCCTGGGACAGATCCCAGCCGACCACATTTAGCTCGAAGGGAACTGCGCCGCCTCGCGGTGCACGAGGAAGGTGCCTGTCGCCCGGCTCACCATCTCGCGCTTGGCGTTGGTGATCGTCGCCTCGGCGAAGGCCACCTGGCGCGCCAGGCGCACGACCTCGCCGCGCACCACGTAGGACTCGCCGTGCGAGGCGGGGCGCATCAGCTCCGTCGCGATCTCGATAGTCGAATTGGTCCGGTCCCGTCCAACGAGCGCGGCGTTGATCGCGAAGTTCATCGCGGCGTCCAGGAGAACCGCGTGCACGCCGGCCTGAACGGTGCCGTGGGGGTTGCAGGCGAGTGCGGCCGGCGCAAAGGTCCCCTCGACCCAGCCCAAGTCCTCGCCGTCCACCCCGTAGGTCACGAAGTCGCCGCCCAGCTCGCCGATGATTGCCATGCCGCCGTCGCCCAACCAGCGGTCCATGTCGCGCCGTTCTTCCACAAGCCGACGTTACTGCGACCCCGTCTAGGCTTCGCTCGACACCAGTCGAAAGGCACGAACATGCAAGACGCGGTCATCGTCGACGCCCTGCGAACCCCGGGCGGCAAGCGCAACGGCAAGCTCCGCAACTGGCACGCGGTGGACCTCGCGAGCGAGGCTCTGCGGGCCCTCCAGTCCCGCAACGACCTCGACCCCGCACTCGTCGACGACGTGATCATGGGCTGCGTCTCCCAAACGGGCGAGCAAGCCTTCAACGTCGGACGCAACGCGGTGCTGGCCGCCGGCTGGCCCGAGTCGGTGCCGGCGACGACGATCGACCGCCAGTGCGGCTCATCCCAGCAGGCTTTGCACTTCGCGGCCCAGGGCGTGATGTCGGGCGCCTACGACGTCGTCGTGGCCGCCGGCGTCGAGGTGATGACGCGTGTTCCGATGGGCTCGTCCATCGGCAAGGACTCGGGCTTTCCCTTCGGGCCGCGGGTCGCCGAGCGCTACGCCCCGGTCGGTGGGCTGCGCAACCAGGGCATCGGCGCCGAGATGATCGCCGAGCAGTGGGGCATCACCCGCGAGCAGCTCGACGCCTTCAGCGTCGAGAGCCACCGGCGCGCCGCACGCGCCACGGCCGAGGGGCGCTTCGAGCGCGAGATCGTGCCGGTCGCGGTGCGCGACGACGAGGGTCGTGCGACCACCGAGATCATGACGGCCGACGAGGGCATCCGCCCCGACTCAACGATCGAGGCCCTCGCCAACTTAAAGCCCGCCTTCTTAGAGGGCGGCAAGGTCACTGCGGGAAACTCCTCGCAGATCACCGACGGCGCCTCCGCCGTCCTCGTGATGTCCGCCGAACGCGCGGCCGCGCTGGGCTACACGCCGCGCGCCCGGTTCCACTCCTTCGCCCTGGCCGGCGTGGATCCCGTGACGATGCTGACCGGGCCGATACCGGCCACCCAGAAGATCCTGGCGAAGGCCGGGCTGAGCCTGGAGGACATCGACCTGGTCGAGATCAACGAGGCCTTCGCCTCGGTCGTGCTCGCCTGGCAGAAGGAGCTTGGCGCTGATCTCACCAAGGTGAACGTGAACGGCGGGGCGATCGCGCTCGGACATCCCCTGGGCGCCTCGGGCGCGAAGCTCGCGGCAACTCTCCTCAACGAGCTCGAGCGCACGCAGGGCCGCTACGGTCTGCTCACCATGTGCGAGGGCGGCGGGCTCGCCAACGCCACGATCATCGAGCGGCTCCGCTGAGTCAGCGGTAACGGGTGGCGAGGAAGAACGCCGCGAACATCGCGACGAGCCCCAACACCAGGTACCACGAGGAGACCGCGCCGGGCAGCACCGACAAGTAGTTCAGCGTGATCACGATCAGGCCGAACAGCAACAGGTCGATCAGCATCCACGGGTACCACAGCGGGCTGTGGTTCGACTCGGGCGGACGCGGGGCGGTGTAGCGACCACTGCGCTCCGGCGCGCTATAGCGACCGACCGACTTTCCCTTGCGCTGCTTGGGTGTGCTGGCCATAAGGGTCGATGTTACCGAATCGCCGCGTCGCTACGGGCACATCGTGAGATCGACGCTCGTGTTGTAGAGGGCGTAGGAGCCGCCAGGGATGCTCTGGGTGGCGACGGTGCCCGAGGTGCCCGGCGTGGTGCACAACGAGGGATCCGCCGTCGTCACCTGGCCCACCAGGAGGCCCACGCCGGTGAGGGCTGCGCTGGCCTGACTTTGAGGATCTCCGACTACTGTGGGCACGACCACTTGGCAGTACCCCGATGACGTCACGAGCTCAATCGCCTGTCCGGACTTGACCGGGCTGCCCTCAGGCGGAATCGTCGCGATCACGAGACCCGAGGCGACCGTGTTCGAACACTTCTGAATCGACTGGCTCGCAAGGGTCAGGCCGTCCTGACCCAACGTGGCGGCCGCCTGCAGCGTCGTCATGCCGGCGAGTCGCGGCATCGAGTACGTCTGTCCGGGCGCCAACACGAAGAGCGTCACGGTGTCGCCGACGTGCGCCGTTGACTTTGCTGCGGGAGTCTGGTTGAAGACGGTATTGGGCGTGGTGCCGGGCGGGGCGCTCTGCGTTGTGCTGAGCTTGGGAACGAGTTGAAGTTGGACTAACTCGCTCTCAGCGTCGGTGAGCGACAGGCCCGTCAGGTCGGGCACTGTGACCGGCGGCGCACTCTGACCCAGGCTGACGCGCAGGGTGACCCCCTGGCCCTTGGTCACCGTGGCGCCGGCCGCGGGACGCGTGAAGATCACCTGGCCGGCCGGATACTTCGACGCGACCTGGACCGTGGTCTTCACCGTCAGACCGTCAGCGGTTAGCGTCGCGATGGCGTCGGAGACTTTCTTGCCCACCACGTTGGGCATCGAAGTCGTCGCGGGCGTCTTGTTGGCGAGGGCGAAGTAGCCGAGTCCGGCCGCGGCGGCGAGCACGACGACGACGAGGGCGGCGATCAGGCCACTACGCCCGCCCCGTCGGCGCACGTCTGTGCGCGGACCGGTCATGATCGGCACCGCCTGGGTGCGCTCACCGGGCGAGACGGCCGAAACCGCGCGCGTGGCGTCGGCACCGAAGAAGGCCACGTCGCGCTGAGAGGCGCGCACCGGCTGACCCTCGGAGAAGCGCAACAAGTCGGCGCGGAACTCATCGGCACTCTGGTAGCGCTGGGCGGGGTTCTTCGCCAGCGCCTCCATGATGATCGCCTCAAGGTCGTGGGGAACCGTCGAGGAGAACTCACTCGGATGCGGCACGGTCGAGTGCACGTGCTGGCTCGAGACCTCGACGGGAGAGTCGCCGATGAAGGGCGGGCGCCCTACGACCATCTCGTAGAGAACAACGCCGAGCGAGTAGACATCGCTACGCCCATCGACGGCGGCGCCCTCGGCCTGCTCGGGTGAGAAGTAGGTAGCGGTACCCATGACCGAGCCGGCCTCGGCCAGGTGATCCTCGGCCGCGACCGCCTGAGCGATGCCGAAGTCGGTGACCTTCACCTGACCGTCGGCGGTAATGAGGATGTTGCCGGGCTTGACGTCGCGGTGCACGACGCCGTTCTTGTGCGCGTAACTCAGCGCCGCGGCCACGGGCGCGACGATCTGCGCCGAGCGGGCGGCCGTCAGGGTACGAGATCCGCGCAGGACGTCGGCGAGGGAGGTGCCCTCGATCAGCTCCATGACAATGAAGTAGGTGCCGT
>JAJYGN010000071.1 GCA_021790675.1 Actinomycetes bacterium | reverse complement strand
ACGCATAGGGGTCGTTGTAGGCGTCCACGATCGCGACGGTGGGAGCGGTTCCCGAAGCGAACGTCGTCGTTGAGGGAAGGTTGTACGCCTGCTGCAGGTCCTTGGGAAGGTAGCCGCCGGTGGGGCTACCGCCGCCACCGCCACCGCCACCGCCGCCACCGCCGCCGCCACCGCCGCCACCGCCGCCACCACCTGGGCCCTTGCCCTTGTTGGCCGCGGGAGTGGCGTGCTGGCCGTGCCAGTCGGCGGGATTCAGTAGCTGGATGGCGTTGCAGTGAGCGACGCCAACGGCGGACGAGGGAGTGCACACGGCAGCCACGCCGCCGGCCGCCGCACCGGCCAAGGAACTGCCCGTGCTGACCAGGCCAAAGCCCAGAATCGATAGAACGCTCGCGATGGCGACAGGATTGCGATACCTCATGCTGTACCCCCTTGCGGTCACTCTAGCAACGGCGATTCCCCCTGACCAGAACGATTCTTCGGCACGACTCCACCTCTCGACTGACCGAGCGGCGACAGCGTGAACGTATCCCGATCAGGTTGATTAGGTTGCTTTCGGAGACGGCGACGCACCGTAGCAAACGTCGGTTGGATTCGTCGTCGTCCGCCTCGGCGCGACCCTCGAGCGCATCGAGATTGCTGAACGCTGCGGACGCAGAGAGTCGCCGCGCCGCGTCGCCGACGAGCGTTACTGGGACCGCTCGGTGGTCAAGTTCAGCCCCCATTGACGAGCACAGTCCGCCAAGACTCGGTCCGTTGTCGTCTCGGCCCGGCGAGACATCGCGGGCGTGGTTTGTCGCCGCGCAAATCAGGCATTCGATGTGAACCCAAATGTGGTGAACAGCCGGTCCATGAATAGCGATGTATTACATACATCAACGACCACACAATTCCATAACAAGACTCTAACAAAGCGTCAGTTGTCACGTTTTTGCATGACATGATCGTGTCACTTCGCGTTCTGCGAAGTTGACTCTCAGATCCCTGAGGTGGTCCCACGAGCATGCCCTTGCGAGGTGGGCCACGTCACGACACGGATTCACGTGCGCGCAGCTGGTGTGGGCACTGGCGCAAGTTGTCGTGAAAGTACCTGGTAAAAGGAAATTTTTGGAGAGCCTACGCCTCGCTGCTCTTGGCAGAGCGGGAATGTGCGAGTCGCACACGAACGAGTGAGTTCGCGAGGGCGCGCGCATTGCTCGTCTCAGGGCATCGAGGCGCACTCGTGCCGAGGCCGTGACGACGTTCATTTACGACGAATCCGGCTGATCTATTTGAGGAATTTAGCCAGCGTGTTAGTTGGGTACAAGTTTTGAATACGTAGGGAGCCCCGTAATGCTTTTTGTCGACACTTGTGAACATGAAGAACGAATCGCAAGGGCACTCACCACTCACGCCGGCGGCCGACTCGGACGCGGGCACTCCGACTGGGCAATCGTGCACGTCTCGGTCGTCGCACCGACGTCGCATCGTGTCGGTCTCGATGGCGCTAGGGGCGGCGTCGCTGGTCGCGGTGGCGACGGCCGTTCCCGTGGCGGCGATCCTCTCCTCGACGACCACTGTTCCGGCGCCGCACGTCGCGCTCGCGAGCGAGTCGGGCGCCTCGTCGTACGTGACCTCGGCGACCGTGCCGGCGTCACGGGTGCGTACTGAGCTTCGACGTCACGAGGCCACCCGCGCGGCGAGGGCGCGGTCGCGCGCGGTAGCTGCCGTCGCGACGACCGTTCCCGTGCCGACGATTGTGCCCACGACCGTGCCCGTGCCGACGACGGTGCCAGACACGCCACGCGCGACGGCCCACGCGAGCACGCACACCCCGACGACTTCGAGGACGACCGTGGCTCACCCCTCGGTGAAGAAGACCCCCGCCGTGGTGCGTCGCGCACCCGCTGCAACGACCACCGTCCCTCGGAAGAAGGCCACTGTCGTGAGGACGCGTGCGACGACTCGCACCCCGTCTCCCGTTAAGAAGGGACCGAGCGCGGCGGCTCGTGCGCTGATGTCGTCCCTCAATCCGGCTCGCAACATTGCGCCCTCGCCGAATTTCCTCAGCTCAGGACCCTGCTCGAACGCGAACGGGGTCGCGACCTGTCAGAACCCGTGCATCACTTCGTCGATGACGTGGCCCGTCTTTTCGAACTCGGCTGGCTGCACCAACTACGTGCTCGGCGCGATTAACAACGCACGCGCCGTCGAGGGACTGGGCCCCATGAGCCTGCCCTCGAACTGGTACTCGCTCACCACCGGTCAGCAGCTCTTCGTCGTGGTCAACCTCGAGCGCACGGCGCGGGGCCTGCCGCCCTACCTCGGCATCAACTCCGCGTTGTCGGCTGAGGCCCAGCACGCGGCGGCCGGAAACAACGATCCCGGGGTTGCGGCGGGATTCGCTATCGGCAACGACGCTCAGGGCACGCCCGGAATGGGCGGTGCGTGGAGCGGGGGCTTCTCGGTTCTCGCCGCCGACTACATCTGGATGTATGACGACGGCTGGGCGGGCAGCGTGTCAGCCACCTCGAACGTCGCCTGCACGTCACCCTCGGCGGCCGGATGCTGGGGACACCGCGACGAGCTCCTCGGATACGACCCGGGATACAACCCCGGGGTGGGACTTGACGCCACGAACGCCGAGGTCGGCGTCGGCTTCGCCACCGTCGGATCATCGAGTTCGTTCGTCGTGCTGGTCGAACTGCCTAAGGCTGCGCCCCCGGCGATGACCTTCACGTGGTCGAACAACGTGGCGCCCTACCTCTAGACGAGCCTTCCAGTCCCATTAGATCATTCGCCGACTTCGGGCTCGGCCTCGTCGACGGTCTCGGTCTGTGAGTGGTGGGGTTCGCCGCTGACCTCCGCCCGCAGGTGACCGATTCCCGAGGCCAGCATGATCGAGTTGGGGATCTTGATGACGCCGTCCTCGGTCATGACCGTGACGTAGGTGAGGCCGCTACCGAGGACGTGCACGTCGATGACGCCGAGCGTTCCTGAGCGGATGCGGATGTCGTCGCCCACGGAGAACGGCCGGGCGAAGAGCAGTACTAGCGCCGCGAAGATGTTCGACAGGCTCTGCTGGGCGGCGATGCCCAAGATCACGCCGGTGACACCTGCGCCGATCAGCAAGTGTCCGAGTGACGCGCCGAGCACCGCGAACGCCGCGAAGATCAAGACGACCAGGCCAAGGCCGTTGACCACCAGGCGGAGTGCTCCGCCGGCGCCGGGGTTGCCACGGCGCGTGAGGAGTCGGCTGAGAGCCGAGCCGATGCGCCGAATCGCCCACGAGCCCGTGACGAGAAGGGCGATCACGCACGCGAACTCGACGATGTGCGAGTAGGACGCGTGGGGCCGAAATCGGCCGAAGTGCGAGCCGAGGATCACCGCGGCGATGGCCAGGACCCCCAGCACGACGCCTTCGAACCACTCACGAGGCGAATTCGATGACGAGTGTTCGAGCGGCGCCATGGATGTCACTGTACTGAGTGGACGGTGAAGTCTGAAGAGTGGCCGCGCTGAGCACGAAGGGAACTTTCCTCGGCGGGTCTAACTCTCGCGGTGTCGGGCGCGAGACGTGACACTTCGACGCGAACTAGCGAGCGTGATTCGACCGCCGCGACGTAGCATCACGAGATATCGAGGGGGGTCGTATGGGGGAGAACTTCGAGGCGTGGGCGCGATCACGCTGTTCTGCGATGACCTCGAGGCGTCGCGATCGTTCTACGGCGAGGCTCTGGGGTGGACGCTGCTCTTTGCCGACGATAACTCGGTCGCCTTTGACGCGGGCAACACGATCGTGAATCTGCTGCGCGAGGAAGAGGCGGCAGATCTCATCGCGCCCGCCGCCGTGGCGAAGCGCGCGGCGGGCGCGCGCATGCAGTTGAGCATCTTTACGAACGACGCGGATGCGGCGTGCGCGGCGCTGCGCGCGGCCGGGGTCACCATTGCAGGCGGTCCGATCGATCAACCGTGGGGAATGCGCACCGCGACCTTCCACGACCCGTCGGGCCACGTGTGGGAGATCGCCCAGGAGATCCCCGCGACGTGATCTTCTAGGGCCGGGCGAGCACTTCGTTACTCGGCACCATGAAGATCCCGTCGACGCTCTGGGCCCAGTCGTGGAAGGCGTTCGAGCTCTCCTCGAGCTCCTCGCGCGTGGCCAGTGCGTACTCGAGGCTCTGGCGCGCGAACTCGCTTTCCACGATCCGGTCGGCCCAGAGCCCGCCCCACCAGGCGCGCTCGGCCGGTGTCGCGTAGGTCCAGGTCGACGTGGAGACCCGCTCGATGTCAAAGCCGGCCTGGCGCACCCAGACGTGCAGGTAGCGCCCGGCGTTGGGCTCGGTGTGGTTCGCTCGCGCGAGACGCTGGTAGAGATCCATCCATTTCGTGAGCCGCTCGTCGTCGGGCGCCCAGGTGAAGGCGCCGTAGTCGGCCTCGCGCACCGCGAGTAACCCGTCCGCGCGAAGGACCCGGCGCACCTCGCGAAGCACGGCGACCGGATCGCTGGTGTGCTGGAGGACCTGGTGGGCGTAGGCGACGTCAAAGGTGCCGTCGGCGAAGTCGAGGTGGTAGCCGTCACCCACGACGAAGTCGACGTTCTCAACGCCTTCGCGCGGGGTGTGGTTCGTCGCCAGCTCGATGGCGGCCTCGGCCACGTCGACGCCGGTCACGTGGCCCGCCGGGACGCGTCGGGCCAGGTCGATCGTGATGTTGCCAGGTCCACACCCCACGTCAAGCACCTTGTGACCAGGTAGAAGATGGGGAAGTAGGAAGCCCGCCGAGTTCTCGGCGGTGCGCCAGAGGTGGCTGCGCAGCACCGATTCGTGGTGCCCGTGGCTGTAGCGATCTCGCGTCGTCATCGTCTCACTATGGCAGGCAGTGCTCCCCTGAGTACCACTCAGTTTCGAGTACTGGGTCGAATCTGAACAGTGATCAGTCATCTCGTGTGATTTTTCTAAGGCAATCCTTACGTTCTACTGATCGGCACGTGCTTTGCGGCCTCTGACTGAACTATCTACTGACCAGGTAGTACGAGATCTTCCGCCGGGTTGCGGGAGGGCTCGGACGCGCTCGTAAGTGAAGTTTTCATCACTCGTCAGAAGAAATTTTCCAAAATGGCTTGACGAGTCAATTCGAAAATGATAGAAACTTTCAAACTTGATCGGTCAAGTGGCCGGCAAGACGTCCTGGGGGGGAGTGTCAGTGACGCAGTTCTGGCTGTCATTCGGATTCGGTCTGTCGACCGCATCTGTGTTGGCCGTGGCCGCCGTGGGGTTGAGCCTGCAGTTCGGTGTGACGAACTACATCAACTTCGCCTACGGAGACTTCATGGCTCTCGGCGCGTTCGTCTCGTACGCGTTGAACAACGAGATCCTCCACCTCGACATCTGGGTGGCGATGATCGGGGGCTCGCTCTTCATGGGTGTCGTCGCGGTCATCTTGAATCGACTCCTGCTGGGCCCCTTCGCGCGGCGCTTCACCAAGACCTTCTACGTGCTGATCGTCACCTTCGGCCTGTCGCTGATCATGCTGAACCTCCTCTCGGCGATCTGGGGCGACAACGTGCGCTTCTACAACATGAAGATCGAGCGCGTCATCAAAGTGGGCCCGATGCTGCTGACCAAGAACCAGCTCATCGTGATGGCCCTCTCCGTGATCCTGATGCTCGGCGTGCACACGATGCTCAAGACGACGCGCCTGGGCAAGTCAATGCGGGCCATGTCGGACAACTCGACGCTCGCCATGACGAGCGGCATCGACACCAAGCGCATCACGACCATCACCTGGTTCCTCTCGGGGACCATGGCCGGACTCGCCGGCACGGTGCTCGGCATCACCGAGGGCAACCTGACGCCGGCCGCCGGCGAGCTCTTCCTGTTCGTCATCTTCGCCGCGGTGATCGTCGGCGGGGTCGGGTCGATCTACGGCGCCATGGCCGGCGCGGTGATCATCGGTCTGGCCACCGAGGTGTCGGCCGCCTTCATCAACCCGGCCTACAAGCTCGACACGGCGTTCGTGATTCTCATCCTCACCCTGCTCTTCAGGCCGAACGGCGTGCTCGCCCGTACCGGAAAGGCGTAAGACGATGTCCGCATTCTGGCTCTACGTATTCACCCTCATCTTCTTTCTGTTCGACTACTTCATCCTGGCGATGGGGCTCAACATCCAGTACGGCGAGACGGGAATCCTGAACTTCGCCTACATCGGGTTCGTGGCGATAGGCGCCTACATGACCGGTGCGGTCTCCATGCCCAATTCGGTGGGCACAGGACAGCACTACATCCTGGGGCTCAACATGCCCTTCCCGTTCAACCTGCTGGTCGGCGGGCTCTCGGCGATGGTCGTGTCCGTGCTGGTGGCCTTCATCGCCCTGAGGCGCCTGCGCACCGACTACCTGGCGATGGTGCTGATCTCGCTGTCGTTGGTGTTCTATGACATCTGCAACAACTACGTGCCGCTCTTCAATGGCGCCGACGGCCTCTACAACGTGCCGTCGCCGCTCGCGAGTGTGCTGCACCTGACGACCAACAGCTTCACCGTGGTCTTCGCTCTGCTGACCGGGGTCATCTCCTTGATCATGTGGTGGATCATGAGCCGCATCACGCGTTCGCCGCTGGGGCGCACGCTGCGCGCGATCCGCGACGACGACGGCGTCGCCGCGGCGCTCGGCAAGAGCGTATTCCGCTACAAGCTGACCTCGATGATGATCGGGTCCTTCTTCGCCGGTATTGGCGGCGGGCTGATCATCCAGTTCAACACGTCGTTCAACCCCTCCGCGTGGCTGCCTGGCGAGACCTTCGTGGTCTTCGCGGTGATCATCGTGGGCGGGGTCAGTAACAACATCGGCCTGCTGGTCGGGTCCCTGCTGGTCGAGACGATGCTCGTGCACCTGGTGGCCTTCCTGCCCGCGATCCCCGGACACCCGGGGCTGATCCTCAACATCGCGGCCATGATGATCGGCGGGCTGCTGATGGTCATGCTGTGGTTCCGACCGCAGGGCATCGTGCCTGAGAAGCTGCGTCGCAGCCCGGCCGCCGTGTCTAGCGTCACGACGCCCACCGAGTACGCCGGCATTGACGAGGGAGTGAGCCATGACTGACCAGAGCGTGAGCCGGGCCGACTCGGCCCTGGGGTGTCAGGACCTGACCAAGTCCTTCCTCGGGGTGCGGGCCGTCAACGGCGCGACCTTCGAGGTGCCCCGCGGCCAGATCACGGCCCTCATCGGTCCCAACGGCGCGGGCAAGACCACCGTGGTGAACATCCTGTCGGGCCTCATGAAGAGTGACGGCGGCACCATGCACCTGGAGTCGACCGAGACCACAAACTGGGAGAGCGAGAAGATCGCGCGCCTGGGCCTGATGCGCACCTTCCAGCTCTCGCGCGAGCTGGGCGGGCTGACGGTGCTCGAGAACCTCCTCGTCGCCCCTCACGACCAGCCCGGCGAGAAGTTGTTCAACATCTTCTTTCGCCCCGGACGGGTGACCAAGGCCGAGAAGGCCCACGTCGAACGCGCCCTTGAGGTTCTGCGCACCTACGGCCTCTACGAGCTGCGTGACAGCCGCGCGAGCGACCTCTCGGGCGGCCAGAAGAAGCTCCTCGAGATCTCGCGCGCGGTGATGGCCGGACCGAAGGTCCTTCTGTTGGACGAGCCGATGGCCGGGGTCAACCCGGCGCTGATCGAGCGCATCGGCGGCTACATCCTGGATCTGAAGGCCCAAGGCGTGACCGTCTTGATGGTCGAGCACAACCTCAACGTGGTCGAGAAGATCTGCGACCACGTGATCGTGCTCGCCGAGGGTCGCACCCTTGCGACGGGTCGCCTGAGCGACCTGCGCGAGAACAAGGAAGTCGTGTCCGCCTACCTGGGAGAGGTGATCGATGCCAGCGCTATTAGCTGAGAACGTGACGGCGGGCTATGGCCGCACGCCGATCATCACTGACATATCGCTGTCGTGCGAGGTCGGCACGCTGACGACGATCGTCGGGCCCAACGGCGCCGGCAAGTCGACCTTCGCCAAGACCGTGGTGGGGATCCTTCGCGCGAGCACGGGCCGCATCATGGTCAACGACCTCGACATCACGCGCATGCCGGGACACCTGATTCCACGCAACGGCCTGGTCTACGTGCCCCAGAACGACAACGTGTTCAAGAACCTCACGGTGCGCGAGAACCTCGAGGTCGGCGGATTCGCGGCCACCGGTGACACCGTGGCGCGCATGGAGGAGATCCTCACGGTCTTCACCGACCTCGCCAAGGCGCGCGAGAAGAAGGCGGGCTTCCTCTCGGGAGGCCAACAGAACTTGCTCGCCATCGCGCGCGCCCTGATGGTCAAGCCCACGGTCATCGTCCTCGACGAGCCGACAGCGGGGCTCTCGCCGGCCTACACCGACGTCGTCTGGAACCAGATCGAGCAGATCAAGGCCACCAACACCGCGGTCCTCGTGGTCGAGCAGAACGTCGAGCGCGCCTTGAAGCACGCCGACTTCGTGCACATCTTCGTCGCCGGATCCAACCACGTCCACGGACCCGCGTCCGAGATCGCCGCACTCGATCTCGCCGCGATCTTCCTGGGCCGCGCGGAGGCGAACAAGTCGTAGGGGTGGGAGGTTCCCACTTTCGCGAGACAAGAAATTGAGGGGGAGGTACCTGATGAAAGTAACAAAGCGGTGGACCCAGCGCCGTCGGGGGGCGACCGTCCTGGTCGCGCTCGCGACGGTGGCCTCGGTCGCCAGCGTGGGTCTAGCGAGCACCGCCGGGGCGGCGAAGGCGAAGAAGCTGCCGCCGCTCGTCGTCGGCGGCATGTTCCCGTTCACGGGATCGAAATCGCTGCTCTCGACGTGGGGCACCCACGGCGTGGCCGTGGGCATCTACGACGTGAACCACAATGGCGGGGTCTTGGGCCACCAGCTCAAGACGGCTTACGTCGACGACGCGGCCGACTCGGTCGACGCACTGCCGGCGTTCCGCAAGCTGATGCTCAGTCACCCGACCTTCGTCGTGGGGCCGTTCTCGCCCACCATCGAAGCGGTGATCAAGCAGTTCCAGCCGAACAACGTGGCGGACTTCATGGTCGGCGGTCTGACGACTCTCGACAACATGCGCTACCCGTACGTGTTCCGCACGTCGTCCTCGGACTCGAACGAGGCCATCGCCATGGCGTACTACGCCATCAGCCACGGCTGGAAGACGGCGTCGCTGATCTTCGACAACTCGGACAACTCCCAGGGCTTCGTACCGCCACTCGAGGCGGCCTTCAAGGCGCTCGGCGGCACGATCCAGCAGAACATCACGCTGACTCCGGGCCAGTCGTCCTACAGTTCCGAGCTGACGCAGGCCTTCGCGGGCAACCCGCAGGTGATCTTCGACTCGATGGACACCCAGTCGGCCGCCACGCTGTTCTCCGACGGTCAGCAGCTGGGCTACATGAACATCCCATGGATCGGTGACGACCTCCAGAGCGCGCCCCAGGGCGCCTACGCCAAGGCCTTCGGTCCCACGGCGTCAAAGGAGCTCACGGCGGCCCTGCCCGCCTCGCCGAGCACGGCGGACAACGCCTACAACCACTTCCTGGCCGACTACCAGCTGGTGTGGCGCACGACCAACATCATCCCGACGACCTTCAACGAGTACGACTCGGTGGTCATTGCCTCTCTGGCCATGACCTACGCCAAGTCGACGAACCCGAAGGTCTGGGTGAAGGACGTGATGAAGGTCTCGGACCCGCCGGGCAAGATCTGCGGCACGTACGCATCGTGCGTGGCACTGATCAAGAAGGGCGTCAAGATCAACTACAACGGAGCCGCCGGTAACGACGACTTCAACAAGTACCACAACGTGTTCAGTGGCTTCCAGATGATCGGATTCGACTCCAACCTGAACAACGTCATCCGCGCCGTCGTCACGCCGGCGAATCTGGCGACGGTGGTGGCCAAGGAATCCAAGAAGTAACCACGTCAGTGGACCCTCGTCGCGGTGGAAGGTTCCCCCCTCCACCGCGACGAGGCCCCGGCGTCGCCCCGGCGACGCGTCGTATCGTCATCCGCCCCGCGCCACGACGGCGCCGCTCGAAGGATTGAATCGTGTCAGGACTGCTCGACGGCATTCGCGTCCTTGACCTGACCACGGTGCTCGCCGGTCCCTTCGCCGGCTATCAGCTCGCCCTCTTCGGCGCTGACGTGATCAAGATCGAGATCCCCGGCACCGGTGACCTGGCGCGCGAGATGGGCGAGGATGAGGACTTGAAGGCCGCGGCGATGGGCGCGTCATTCCTGGCCCAGAACGCCGGCAAGCGCTCGGTGACCGTCGACCTCAAGAGCGAGGCCGGCGTCGAGCTCTTCTCGCGACTGATCGCGAGCGCCGACGTGCTGCTCGAGAACATGCGCCCCGGCGTCCTCGCGCGCCTCGGTTTCCCCTGGGAGAGGATGCACGAACTCAACCCGCGCCTCGTCTACTGCGCGGTGTCGGGATTCGGCCAGGATGGCCCGCTGGCCGGGCGTCCCGCCTACGACCAGATCATCCAGGGCCTCGCGGGGCTCTCGGACGTGACCGGCGCGCCGAGCGGGGGCCCCTCGCGCATCGGCTTTCCCATCTGCGACACCCTGGGCGGCTTCGCCGCGGCGATGGCCGTCTGCGCGGGCCTCGCCCGGCGCGAGCGCGAGGGTGTGGGCAGCTTCCTCGACGTCTCGATGCTCGAGATCGCCCTGACCGCGACCGGCTGGGTCGCCTCGGACGAGCTCATCGCCCGGCGTCCCGCGCGCCGCCACGGCAACCACAACGCGACCTCCTCGCCCTCGGGCACCTTCGTCACCGGCGAGGGACTGCTCAACATCGCGGCCAACACCCAAGTCCAGTTCGAGGCAATCTGCGCGGTGATCGGGCGCAGCGACCTCGTGGCCGATTCGCGCTTTCGCACGCGCGCCGATCGCAAGAAGAACCGCGACTCACTCACCGTCGAGCTCGAGTCCGCGCTCTCGGCGCGCAGCGCCCTCGAGTGGGAGGAGCTGCTCGCCACCGCGAGCGTGCCGGCCGGGCGCGTGCTCTCACTGGGCTCGGCGATCTCCCAGGACCAGGTCGTCGCGCGCGGGCTGGTCCACGACGTGCCCGTCAACCTGCCCGGGCGCGACCACGTGTCCCTCTTGGGCAGTGGCGTGCACGTCGACGGCACAGCGCTCGCCCCCCGCCTCGCTCCGCCCACGCTCGGACAGCACAACGACGAGGTGCTCTCCGAACTGGGATACTCCAAGGAGGAGATAGAGAGGCTGCGACGTGACCACGTCATCTGATTCGCTGCGGGTCGGACGCTACCCGCGCGTCGAGATCATCGAAGAGGGCATGCGCGAGGGCATGCAGATCGAGAGCGCCGACATCTCGATCGGCGCGAAGCTGGCCCTGCTCGACGCCCTCTCGGCGACGGGCCTCTCGACGATCGTGGTCGGCTCTTTCGTCAGCCCCAAGTGGACGCCCCAGATGGCCCACGTCGACGAGCTGGTGAGTCGTTTCACGCCGCATCCCGGCGTCACCTACACCGCGCTCGCTCTCAACGAGCGCGGGAGAGAGCGCATGCGCGCCTATCCCCAGCTGAGTGAGCCGCGCGAGCTGCCGCGCACGCTCGTCCACTTGTGCGACGTGTTCGTGCGGCGCAACAACAACCGTACCCAGGCCGAGGAGATTGCCCAGTGGCCGCGCACAATCGCCGACGCGGTCGCGGCCGGCGTCACCGAGGCCACCATCGCGGTGAACGCCGCGTGGGGGTCGAACTGGCTGGGCCCCTTCAGCCAGGACCAGCGCATGGAGATGCTCGAGCGCCAGTACGAGCTCTGGACGGCGGCCGGCGTGCGGGTGAACCGCATCTGGATCGGCGACCCCATGGCCTGGAACCGCCCCGACGTCGTGGCCGCGCAGATGCGCGCCCTGCGCGCGCGCTGGCCCGAGATCACGACGATCCACCTGCACCTACACGACGCGCGCGGCACCGCCCTCACGTCGGCCTACGAGGCCCTCAATAACCTGGGGCCCGAGTGCACGCTCATTCTCGACTCCTCCGTCGGCGG
Source organism: Actinomycetes bacterium (assembly GCA_021790675.1). Classification (GTDB taxonomy): domain Bacteria; phylum Actinomycetota; class Acidimicrobiia; order Acidimicrobiales; family RAAP-2; genus RAAP-2. The sequence goes on along the minus strand of JAJYGN010000071.1, from coordinate 1,810 downwards.
GATGGGGGGATGCCCCTACGGCGGGCACGGCCGCATGACGCGCATGATCCCCACCGAGGACCTGGTGGACCTGTGCAACGAGCTGGGCATCGAGACCGGCATCGATCTCGACGCCCTGATCGAGGCGGCCCTGCTCGCCGAGGACGTCGTCGGACACTCGCTGTGGGGCCACGTCTCCAAGGCTGGGCCGCGCCCGCGCGGGGACCGGCTCTTTCCCATGGACCTGCCCTTCATCGAGACCGAAGGGGAGGCCCAGCACTTCCGCCTCGGGCCCGGCGCCTACGTTGGGGCGCGCTCGCCCTGGACCGCTCCGATCGAGTCGCCCGCGCGAGCGGCGCTCGAGGCCGCGCGCGATGAGGGTCGCCTCTAGGGGTGCGATGACGACCGCGCGCACGAAGGGCCGGGCCAACGGCGACTCCTCGGCCCGCGCCGACGTCGAGGCGACCGAGGCCGACGAGGGCGCGAGCGGCGGCCTGCGCTCGCTCGACCGGCCGTTCGTGATCCTGCGGGTGTTGCGCGAGCGGCGCGCCCCGATGCGCCTTACCGAGATCGCGACCGCCGCGTCGCTGCACCTGGCCACGACGCAGCGCATCGTGAACCTTCTCATCAAGCACGGCTACGTCGAGCGCGACGGCCTCGACTACCGCCTGGGGATCAGCTCGCTGCTCAACAGCGCGACGTTCCGTCTGACCAACCCCCTCGTGCAGATCTCCGAGCCGATCCTCCAGCAGGTCACCGCCTCCACCGGTCTCACCTCGACGCTCTCGGTGCGCTACGAGCTGACCCAGGTGCTGTTGCTGCGCGTGCCGAGCAACCCGCCGCTGCGCTACCAACTGCCCCTGGGTGAGCAGATGCCCCTGATGGTGGGTGGCGCGCGTGTGCTCGCGGCCGCCCTGTCGCCCGAGGACCTCGAGGCGCTGCTCGAGGGCGTGGACAACGTCCCTTTGGCGAGCGGGCTCGTGCTCGGGCGCCAGGAGTTCATCGACAGCCTGCGCGTGATTCGCGAGCGGGGATACGCCTTCGGCCAGGGCCAACGCGAGGCCGGGGCGATGTCGATCGCGGTGCCGGTCTTTGACCGCGAGGGCGAGACGGTCGCCGCGATCCAGCTCTCCTCGATGATCGAGGACATTCCGCGCGACGTGGACGCCCTGGTCATGGAACTCAAGCGCGCCAGCGCGGCCATCTCGCGGCGGATCCCGTGACGACCTACGCGTTGCGCACCTATCGCAGCGACGAGCCCCTCGCGCGCGAGGACCAGCTGGCCTTCCGCCTGGCCCGACTGGCGGCGAGCGCGCCGGCGCCCGAGGCCGACGTGCTCGACATGGTGATCAACCGCGTGATCGACAACGCCGCCGTGGCCGCGGCCTCGCTGGCTCGCGCCCCCGTGGCCGCCGCGCGCGACATGGCCCTGCGCCACCCTCACGCGCCCGGCGCGAGCGTCGTCGGGGTCGGCGGCGTGCGCGTCTCGCCCGAGTGGGCCGCCTGGGCCAACGGCGTTGCGGTGCGCGAGCTCGACTTCCACGACACGTTCCTCGCCGCCGAGTACGCGCACCCCGGCGACAACATCCCGGCGATACTCGCCCTCGCCCAGCACGCGCACGAGCGCGGCCTCAGCGGCGCCGACGTGGCGCGCGCGATCGCGGTCTCCTACGAGGTCCAGATTGACCTGTGTCGCAGCGTGAGCCTGCACAGTCACCACATCGACCACGTGGCCCACCTGGGTCCCTCCATCGCCGCGGGACTGGGCGCGCTGGTGGGCCTCTCCCCCGAGGTGACCTTTCACGCGATCGGCCAGGCCCTGCACACGACG
>JAJYGN010000089.1 GCA_021790675.1 Actinomycetes bacterium | reverse complement strand
CGCTCGCCCGCCGCGGCCAGGTGCGCTGCGGCGATGGCCACGTTGTTGAGCAGGCAAAAGCCCATCGCGCGCCCGGCCAGGGCGTGATGTCCCGGAGGACGCGTGACGACGAGGCCCACCCCGGCGTCGCGCCGGCGCAGCTCGTCGACGACCGCGAGTCCCGAGCCCGCGGTGGCGCGCGCGATCGAATACGAGTCGTAGGTGGCGTAGGTGTCCTCGTCGATGTCGCCGCCGCCGCCGTAGCAAAAGGCCCCCAGCTCGTCGAGGTAGGCGCCGTCGTGCACGGCGATGAGTTCAGCGCGCGTCGCCTCGCGCGTCGCCACGCGCACGAGGTCTCCGGCGAGGTCGAGGTCGCCCACCCCGGCGAGCACGGCCGTGACGCGTTCGGGACGTTCGGGGTGGCCCTCCTCCTCGTGGCCCTCGTGCGACCCGGGCCCGCCGAGAACCAGCATCAGGCTGTCCCCGGCACGCTCTCGCCGTGGTCGGAGGCCTCGTAGGGGGCGATGCGAAAGCGCACGCTGATGATCTCGGCGTCGAGCGAGGAGGTGACATTGAATCCCGATCCCTCGAAGACGCCCATCATGTCGCGGTTGCTCGCCTGGGTCTCGGCGACGAAGGTCGTGATCGCGTGGCGTCTCGCGGCCGTGGCGAGGTCCTTTAACAGCAGCATGCCGAGCCCGCGGTGTTGGAACTCGTCGGCCACGAGGAAGGCGACCTCGGCCGTCTCGGTGCCGGGCAGGCGGTCGTAGCGGCCCACCGCGACGAGGGCGTCGTCGACCACGACGACCAGGGCGAGTCGGTCGACGTAGTCGACGGTCGTGAGCCAGGTGACCTCGGTCTCGGAGAGCTCTGGGTGGAACGAGAAGTAGCGCCGGTACACCGAGTCCGACGAGAGGCGCGCGTGGAAGGCCACCAGGGCGGGGGCGTCACCAGGATGGATCGGACGCAGGTGCACGAGCTGGCCGTCGGCGAGGGTGACGGTGCGATCGAGGGCCCGCGGGTAGTTCTCCGGCAGACCCGGTGCCGTGACCATGGGCATACGACTCCCTTCGCACCCGCGGGTGCCGACCCCTCGACCATCATGACCCCAAACGAGCGACTGTTCAAGTTCTATCGACGAGGCGCACGCTCGTGACGTCGTCGCAACGGCGAAAGCCCAGGCGCTGATACAGCGAGTTGCTGGTCGCGTTGGCGGCGTCGGTGTGAAGCATGACCGTGGCCCCCGACTCGACGAGCGCCGCGCTGAGGTGGGCCGTGACCGCGCCGCCAAAGCCGCGGCCACGAAGTCCCTCGGGCGTGAAGACCGGCCCGATGCGTACGACCCTCCCGGCCGGTGTGGTGACGGCCACGGCGTGTCCGGCCATCGAGACGGGCTCGCCACCCACGCTCCACAGGGAGAGCGCGCCGGCGCGCAGGCGCTGGCGCAGGGCATCGTCGTCGTAACGAGCCGCTCCCTCGATCGGCCCGTCGACGAACTCGAGGAAGGCGAGGAACCACTTTTGCGCGAGCGGGTAGTCCGCGCTCGTCGCGACGCGCCACGACCCCTCGACCGTCGGGACGCTGAGTTCGCCGAGCTCGTAGATGTACTCGCTGCGCCCCTCGAGCGTGCGGCGGGTGGAGCCTGGAGAACCGCTGGCGCGATAGGCGTCGAGGAACGCGAGAATCGTCTCGGTCGATCCCATCACCCACGGGAAGTCGTCGTCGTGCATGGCGACTTCGCCCGCGAGCATGCGCGCGGCATCGTCACTCATCGGGCCGAGCTGAAGTCCGTGAGGTGCGGTGCGAAGTGCCGCGCCCACCACTTCGCCGCGATGTCGCACCAGCCACCACCAGGTCTCGCGGTAGCGACGCTGTTTGGTGGCCACGCTGACCGCGACCGATCCGAGGATGTTGGTTCGCACGGGTTGGGCAGCGCGATAGGCAAGCGTGTCGACGAGGAACTCCTCGGCCCAGGCGCGGCGCACCACCTCCATTGCAGAACCCTAGAGGCAAGATTCGTTCATCGCGTCATCCCCGACGGAACAGTACGACCGTTGCAACTGAGTGATCTCTAGTGAGTCCACTCATGCTGCACTCCTCACGGAGTTGTTCGGCCCGACTAACGCCGGACTTCCCTTTCGCGTGTCATCGCCAGCCGCTGAGAGAACCCCAGTCTGATGCTCGGCTCCACGCTTCACCGGGACTCCAACTGAACCCAGGCTCGCCCATCGGGCGAGATTGATAGCGGCGTTGTCGTCGCGCTGGTGTGACGAGGAACACTCATCACAAGTCCAGCGCTCCTGCCAACCAATTACTTGAACGTGACCACATCCGTGGCACGTCTTTGACGAAGGAAAGAACTGATCGGCTTCGATCAAGGTGGACCCGTACCAGGGGCACTTGTATCGAAGCTGACGACGGATCTCTCCGAGTGCTGCGTCAGAAAGTTCCCTTCGGCGCGAACGTGCACCGGGGAGACCTCTTTGTTGCAGCAGTGACGCCGCATCCAGACCTTCGACCACAATCACGCCGTGGGTCTTGGCGAGGTTGGTAGTGAAGACGTGGATGGTGTGATGGCGGACGTGGGCGACCTCGGCGTGCAGGCGCGTGATCTTGGCCGCGGTCTCTTTGTACTGTCGTGAACCACGCGTGCGACGAGCCCGCTGGCGTTGGAGTCGACGCAGTTCGCTGAGTCGATGTTCGAGGGCGCGGGGGTTGGCGAGTTCGCTGATCACTTCGCTGGTGGTCGCGACCGTCGCCAGACGTCGCACGCCTACGTCGATGCCGACAGTGGAGTCGGGCTGGGCAACGCCCGCCTGTTGGGGACGAGCGACACTCACCCGCACGGCGGCGATAATGCGCTCACCTTGGCGCGAGACCGTGACTCCAA
>JAJYGN010000080.1 GCA_021790675.1 Actinomycetes bacterium | reverse complement strand
GCGAATCGCGTGCGAGAACCACAACGTCGCCGGCTCGCCGGTCAGCCCCCCGCGCGGCGCCACGCGCAGCGGCGCCCCGTTGGCGTCGCGCAGCTCGACCGGCACCGGGCGCGCGAGGGTGGTCGCGGGACTCGGCGCGCGCAGCTGTCCCGGCCAGGGCGCGTCGTCGCGCTCGGCCTCGGCCGGCGCCCCCCAGGGCACGAGCACCGCGCGGTCCTCGGGGACGCGGCCCGCGCGCAGGGCCGCGACCACGACGCCCTCGGCCCCGAGGCGCCGGCGCACCCGGTGCGCGGCAGCCGCAGCCCGCTCGTCGCCGGCCGCGTTCTCACCGAAGAATCCCCCTTGTTCGGAACGGGTGAGCGTCGTCCCGCGCACGGCCGCGAGGCGCTCGTGGATGCGCGCGTCGCGTTGGCCGGCGAGCTCGGCGACCTCGCCGCGCGCCACCCGGTGCAGGGCCACCACCGGCGCGCTGAAGCGTTCGGCGACCCTCGCCGGGGCGAGGTCAGCGAAGGCCCCGACGCTGCGGATCCCGAGGCGCGCGCACGTCGCGGCGAGGTCGGCGCGCCCGAGCACGTCGAGGCGCTGGGCGCGGCGGAAGGCCTCGCTCTGTCCCACGGGCACCACCCGGTGCGACTTCGCGGCGAGCTCGGCGAGGAAGAGCCCGTCGGCCACGCCGAGAGCGGCCTCGCGGCCGGTCACGTCGCGCACCGTGCTGGCCACCGCCTCGAGCACGGCGCCCTCGCCGCCGAAGAAGCGGCTCGGCCCGCGCACCGGGATCACGCACAGCCCCAGCCGCACCGCCTCGGTAAAGGGCGAGAGCACGCTGAGCGCGTCGAAGAGCGCCGCGAAGTCGCGCCACGTCGATCCATCAGGTGACTCGACGGCGAGCGACTCGACCCAGACCGCGAGGAGCCGCTCCACTAGCTCTCCGCGCGACCGCGCTGGCCGGGTAGGACGATCACGTGCTCACCGACGCGGCTCGCCTCGCCACGACCGCCCACGCGCACGTTCAGGTAGCGCGCGTCGAGGCGCGACGACGCCTCCCAGCGCGCCCGGGTGATCGTAAAGGAGAGGTCGGCCGGCGTCGGCCACGCCGCGCGGGTCTCGGCGAGCACGACGAGCACGACGCCGGACTCGCGCACGCGATCCACCAGGCGCCGCGCCGAAGACGAAGCGGCGCGCCCCGGCGGGCGCACCACCAACAGGTCCACCCCGTCGAGGAGATCAGCCGCGGACTCGGCCCAGGCGCCGCGCGGACGCGGGACGAAGAGCACGCGGCGCAGGTCCACGCCGAGCTCGGCCATAGCCATCACCCCGGGGTCGTCCACGCCGACCACGGCCGCCCAGTGCCCCGCGCGCGAGGCGCCGGTGAGCAGGCTGAGCGCGAGGCTGAGCCCGCCCAGGCCCGGTGCCGCCTCGACGACGACCAGCGAACCGCGGCGCAGGCTGGCTCCGGGAACGAGGCCGGACCAGGGCTCGTCCAGGGGCAGGCGGCGCGAGCCGGCGAGGGAGACAGGGCGCACCTTAGCCAGGAGATCGGCCGGCAACGGGGGTCGTGGAGGGGAAAAAGCGAACATATGTTCGTAAGAGTAACCAGTCGCCGTGACGTCCGCCAGTGGGCCCTATCGTCAGGGAAAAAGGAGATCCCGTGTGCGGACGCATCGCCCTCTTCACTCCCCCGACCCGCCTCGCGCGCCTGCTCGAGGCGAGCCTCGCGGCGGGGCTCGAGACGATCGAGCCCAGCTGGAACATCGGCCCCCTGCGCCACCTGCTCGCCGCCCACGAGTCCGACGCGGGCCGACTCCTCGAGCGCTACCGCTGGGGCCTCGTGCCCAGTTGGGCCAAGGACCCCTCCATCGCGAACCGACTCTTTAACGCGCGCGCCGAGACCGTCGCCGAGAAGCCCTCGTTTCGCAGCGCCTTCGCCAAGCGACCCTGCGTGATCCCCGTCGACGGCTTCTACGAGTGGGACCACCGCCCCGGACGCGCCAAGGCCGCCCACTACTTCCACCGCAGTAACGACGAGCCGGTCCTGCTCGCGGGGCTCTTCGAGCACTGGCGCGATCCGGCGAACGAGGCGGTGCTCGCCACCTGCACGGTCATCACGACCACGCCCAACTCCGACATGGACGAGCTGCACGACCGCATGCCGGTCGTGCTCGCGCACCACGACGTCGACGAGTGGCTCGACGTCGACAACGCCGATCGCGCGCTCCTGCTGCGCCCGGCGCCGACCGGCACTCTCGTGCACCACCCCGTCAGTGCGGCGGTGGGCTCGGTGCGCAACGACGGGCCCCAACTCATCGAGCCGACGGGACCCGCCGAGCTGTTCTAACTACCCGCGTGCGAACCGCACGACGTGACCATCGCGATTTCGAACACTCGACACGGTCGTCGTCCGTGCAGCCGAAGGTAACCCTTGAACGCTCCGGCAAATACGGCCCCGGACGCCGAAAACCCCGAGTGACCAGTGAGCCGAAACTCCCCAGCCCCTCGGGGTTCCCGAAGGCACGTCGCCCGCTGGCCCGTGTCGGACAGGCCACCGTTTGACGGCGGGTACTTCACGTCATTCGTCGTGCGAACAGCGAACCGAACTTCGCTGCCCGGTGGAGGCTCCGTCCCTCTTGCGAGGTCCCTCACCTCTCCGTCGGCTTCCCCTTTCGGTTCCGCCGATCGTCGACCGGTACTACGTGAACTACGAGGATCACTGTGCCAGAGCACGATGGCGGGCGCAAACCGAAATCGTCAAATCACAGACTTTTGCCCAGAAGTTTCGGCCTTTTCCACCGAATTACTTGCTTTAGGCGGAGATAACAACTAGTTAGGCCCACCTTTTGCACAGCAATGGGCTAGACGGGCCTCGCGACCAGGACTCCGTCGACGCGACGCGCGACGCCCCACGGGTTCTCATCCCTGAGAGGTGCGGGCAACAAGGCCTCGGGCACCGACTGATACGTTAGCGCGCGCAGCCAGCGCTCGATGCCGGCGGCGCCGACGGAGGTGGCGAGCGGCGCGGTCGTGGCCGGCCACGGCCCACCATGGTGCATCGACCAGCTCACCCCGACCCCGGTGGGATAGCCGTTCACGATCACGCGTCCCGCGCGCGTCGCGGCGAAGTCGACGAGGCCCGCGGCGTCGGGATCCTCGGCCTCGGCGAAGACACTCAGGGTGAGCGACGCGCTCGCCGCGCGCAGCGCGGCGAAGAGGTCGTCGCTCGACTCGTAGCGCACGACGAGGGCGAGGGGCCCGAAGCACTCCTCGCGCAGATCGCGCGCGGCCTCGCTCGCGAAGGTGCGCGCGTCGACGCCAAAGAGCTGGGCGCGCACCGTGGTGCCCGCCTCGGGCGCCGGCGCGACGAGGGCGACGACGTCCTCGTGGGCGGCGATCGCTGCGACGCTCTCGCGAAAGTGCGCGGCGATGCCACCGGTGAGCATCGTGAAGGTCGAGGTCGCCACCAGGCTCTCGACGAGGGCGTTGACCAGCGCGTCGCCGTCGGAACCTTCCGGCACGAACAGCAGTCCAGGCTTGGTGCAGAACTGCCCGACCCCGAGGGTCATCGAGCCCGCGGCGCCCGCACCGATCTCGCGCGCTCGAACGCGCGCCGCGCTCGGCGTCACGACTAGCGGGTTGGCCGAGCCGAGCTCACCGTAGAAGGGGATCGGCACGGGACGCTCGTTGGCGAGTCGCCAGAGCGCCTGTCCGGCGAAGAGTGAACCGGTGAAGCCAACCGCCGCGATGTTCGCGTCGGTGACGAGCGCCGTGCCGGCCGCGAAGCCGTAGACGACCTCGAGGGTGCCCTCGGGGGCGCCGACGCGCCGCGCGCCCTCGCGCAGGGCCGCCGCGCACAGGGCGCTCGTGTGCGGATGCGCCGGATGGGCCTTCACCACGACGGCGCATCCCGCGGCGAGGGCCGACGCGGTGTCGCCACCGGGCACCGAGAAGGCGAGCGGGAAGTTCGAGCTGCCAAAGACCGCCACCGCGCCTAAGGGCACGCGCAGGCGCCGCATGTCCGCAAGGGGTCCCATCGGCGAGTCGGTGGCGTGGTCGATGGACGCGGCGAGGAACGTCGTGTCCTCGACGACGTCGGCGAAGAAGCGCAGTTGGAACGCCGTGCGGCGCAACTCGCCCTTGAGTCGCGCACGGCCCAGAGCGGTCTCGAAGTCGGCCGCGGCGATGATGCTTTCGCCGCTCTCTTCGAGCGCGTCGGCCATCGCGCGCAGCATCGACCCGCGCCAGGTGAGCGATCGCGTCGCGAGTTCGCTCGTCGCACGGTGGGCGAGCTCGCAGATCGCGGCGACCTGGTCGAGAGTGGTCTCCTCGACGTCGAGGACCCGCTCCTCGCCGGTGGCCGGGTTGAGGCTCGTGATCATGACGCACTCCTAGGGATCGGCACCGGGCGACCCGGTGCGGGGGGGCGGATGCTCACCACGTCGTGGCCGCACAGCGAAGCCAGTGCGAGGCGATCGAGGTCCTCGCCGTAGAAAGCGACGTTGGTCGGCGAGAGGATGAACTCGCCGCTCCAGTCCTCGACGACGAGGTCGAGGCGGCCCTCGTGGTAGCGGAAGATCTGGTTGGGTTGGTAGCACGAGATGATCAGCCCGCCCTCGGCGTCGAGGGCGAGCCCGTCGGGCTGGCAGCGCTCCATCGCGACCACGAACTCGATCGCTCCGCTGGCCAGATCCATGCGGCTCACCCCGGGCGCTGCCGACTCGACGATCCACAGGGTGTCGCCCTCCACGCACAGTCCGTTCGCGTAGCGAATGGGCCGCGGCGTCACGTCGCTCGTCGTGCCGTCGGGCTCGATGCGCCAGAGCCGACCGGTCGCCTCGAGGAACGAGCCGCTATCGGAGACGTAGAGCGCGCCGTCGGGCGCGAAGGCCGCGTAGTTGGGATAGTCGATCGGCTCGCCGAAGGCTTCGACGACGCCGTCCTCTCGCACCCGCCAGACCTGGTGTCCCGCCGGGTCGCACGCGTAGATCGCGCCATCACCGTCGAGGGCCAGCCCGAGTAGCGCCGCGCCGGGGATGGCGGCGACGACCTCGGCGGATCCGTCGAGTTCGATCCGATAGACCTGCCCAGCCTCTCCGCCGGCCCAGAGGCAGCCACGCGCGGGATCCCAGCAGATTCCCTCGGCGTGGTCCAGTCCCCCGGTCAGCACGTGCCGATCGAGCGCCGCGGGAATGATCGTCACGAACCCACCCGCAGTGTGGCTCCACTCGTGACGTCGAAAAAGTGCGCGTGCTCGAGGGCGAAGGTGACCGCGAGGTCGTCGCCGGCGACGATTGTCGTGCGTGGTCCGGCCTTGGCTACGAGATGCTGGCTCGCGCCCTTAGCGTTCAGGCTGAGGTGCACGAGGGTCTCGGCGCCGAGCGCCTCGCAGCGCTCGACGCGCGCGCGCAGTCCCGTCGCGCCCACCACGATGTCCTCGGGACGGATGCCGAAGGTGACCTCGCCGTTGGCCAGGTGATAAGGGGAAGCGAGGCGTTCGGGCAGCGTGACGCTCTGGCCCGCGATGGAGAGGGTGACGTCACCGTCGCGCGCGACGCCCGCGCGCAGCAGGTTCATCGGCGGCGAGCCGATAAAGCCGGCCACGAAGTCATTGGCCGGCCGGTCGTAGAGATCCTGGGGCCGAGCGACCTGCTGGAGCTGGCCGTCGCGCATCACGGCCACTCGGTCGCCCATCGTCATCGCCTCAACCTGGTCGTGGGTCACGTAGAGGGTCGCCACGCCGAGGAGGCGCTGGATGCGCGCGATCTCGAGTCGCATCTCCACGCGCAACTTGGCGTCGAGGTTCGACAGGGGCTCGTCCATCAAGAAGGCCTGCGGGCTGCGCACGATCGCCCGGCCCATGGCCACGCGCTGGCGCTGGCCGCCCGAAAGGGCGCGAGGTCGACGATCCAGGTAGTCGGTCAGGCGCAGGATCTCGGCCGCGTCGCTCACCTTGCTCCTGATCACGTCCTTCGACTCGCCGCGGATCTTGAGCGCGAAGCCCATGTTCTGGGCGACGCTCATATGCGGGTAGAGCGCGTAGTTCTGAAAGACCATCGCCACATCGCGGTCCTTGGGCAGGACATTGTTCACGACCTGGTCACCGATCAAGAGGCGGCCCGTGGTGATTTCCTCGAGGCCGGCCAGCATGCGCAGAGCCGTGGTCTTGCCACAGCCCGACGGCCCGACGAGAACCATGAACTCCCCGTCGTCGATGTGCAACGAGAGCGAGTCCACCGCCGGCTTGCCGGCGAAGATCTTGGTGACACCGTCAAAGGTGATGGCGGCCATAGGGGCACGGGTCCTTTCGTGAAGCGAGCGTCATCGGTCGATGCCCATCGTGAGGCCCTTGACCAGGTAGCGCTGAAATCCCAGGTAGACGAGCATCGCCGGCAGGGCCGAGACGAACGAGCCGGCCATCAGCTGGGGAATCGACGTGGTGCGTCCCGAGGCGAGCGCGGCGAGTCCGACCGTGATGGGTCGGTCCGCGGTGTTTTGGATGAAGAGCAGGCCCACCAGCAGGTCGTCCCAGATCTGGATGAACTGCAGGACCGTCACGGTGGCAATGGCCGGCACCGCGATCGGCACCACCAGACGCCACAGGGCGCCGACGTAGCCCAGGCCGTCGACGATGCCGGCCTCGACCAGCTCGTCGGGCACGCCACGAAAGTACGTCGTGAAGAGGAAGATCGAAAAGGGCGTACCGAGGGCCGCGTAGACGAGGACCGCGCCGAAGTAGCCGCTGGTCAGTCCGATGCGCGTGATGTTGACGAACTCGGGCATCACGATGGCCTGCAGCGGGACCATCATCGCCGAGACGACGCCGAGGAAAACGAGCGACGACGCTCGAAAGCGCAGCTTGGCGAAGGCGAAGCCCGCGGGCAGGCCCACCGCGAGGATCACGAAAATCGACACGGTGCAGATCAACGTCGAATTGAGGACCTGGCGGCCGACGGGCAGGGCCGCGCTGAGCTGGCGCCAGCTGCCCAGGGAGAAGCCCGAACCCGAAATGAACTGAGACTGCGTGTGCAGGCTGTCGGTGATCATCACCCAGAACGGGTAGAGCATCGCCACGGCGATGGCGAGCATCGTGACGAAGAGCGCGATGCGCCCCGGCGAGACGGAGCGGCGGGTCTTCACAAGTCCGATCCGATCAGGCGCAGTTGCACGATGCCGACCACTCCGGTGATCGCGAAGAGGATGAGTCCATAGAGCGCGGCGGTGCCGAACTGACCCTGGGAGAAGCCGGTCTGATAGATCAGAAACTCCATCGTCGTGGTGGCGTACCCCGGGCCACCGCCGGTCATGACGAAGATGAGACTGAAGAGGGCCGAGAAGAGGGCGATCACCGTCATCACGAAGGCGAGTTGGATGAAGCGGCTGAGGTGCGGCAGGGTGATGTGGCGAAAGATGCGCCAGCGCCCCGCGCCATCGATGCGCGCCGCCTCTTCGAGGCTGGGATCCAGCGTCGCCAGGCCGGTGAGAAAGAGCATGGTGTTGGTGCCGATCATGGTGAAGACGAAGGTGATGCCGAGCGCGGAGAGCGCCGTCGACTCATTGCCCAGCATGTTGGTGGTGACTCCGGAGAGTCCGATCGCGTGGATGATCGAGTTGAGGGTGCCCTGGTAGGCGAAGAATCGCTCGGCGACCAGTCCGAGCACGACCCAGGAGATCGCGGTGGGCAGGAAGTAGATGGAACGAAAGATCTTCCATCCAGCGACGCGTTGGTGCAACAAGACGGCGATGGCGAGCGGTAGTCCCAGGGCGACCGGTACCCAGATGAGCAGCGCGGCGTTGTTCTTCAACGCCGTCCACAGGTCCGAGTTGTGAAACGCTTGGCTCCACGTCGACGGACCGATCCACGTCGTGGTGATCCCGTCCCACTGGGTGAAGGAGTAGTAGACCGCTTGACCGATCGGCACGCCGATGAGCCCAATGACGAGCGCCAGCGCGGGCAGGGCGAACACTACGCCGGCCAACTGGCGGCGTTGACTGAGAGTCAATCGGCGGGCCTTCATTGTGGAGCTCACGTTCTACCGTTTCTACTGCCGTCGTCGTCCCGGCCCCGGGGGAAGGGCCGGGACGACGACGTGGACTACCCGTTAAAGCTCTTCGAGCTGCGCTGATTGGCCGGCAGCTGCTGCCAGGCCTGAGCCATGTTCTTCATCGCCGAGAGCGCCGACTGCTGACCGGCGAGCACCGCGGGCAGTACCTTGCTGCCGGCGTTGACGACGTTGACCTGGATGTAATTGTCCAGCATCGGGTACGGCGTCATGTGCTGGACGTTAACGAAGTTCAGCATCTGCTGGTTCACCGGGTTCGACGTCGACATCCCGGCGATGTCCGGGATCAAACCGGCCGCGTTGATGATGTTGCCGGCGGCCCGAGTCGTCATGAAGTCGAGGAATTTGAAGGCCTCCTTCTGGTGCTGGGAGTACTTCATCACCGAGAAGCCGTCACCGGGGTACTCGACCACGCCCTTGATCGGGGTGGTGGAGAACGGCGGAACAAACGCGGCGACGTTGGACTTCATCGTCGACGTGTACTGCGCAGTGTCCCACGTGCCGTCGACCATCATCGCGGCCTTACCCTTCTCGAAGTCCTGCATGTTGTTGGTCTTGGTCAGGACGTCCTTATTGGTGCAGCCACCGGTGTAGAGCGAGTGCCACTTGTTCAACTGGGCGAGGTTGCTCTGTGCGGTCCACTTGATGGAGCCGTCATAGAGACCCTTCCACTGCGGCAGCGAGTGCGCGCCGATCATCATGTAGCTCATGTCGTACCACGGATAGAACTCCGCGCCGAGCGCCTGGCCGCCGTTGCCGTAGACCAGTGGGGTGACCCCGATGGCCTTGAGCTTGGTACACGCGCTGCTCAGCTGGCTCCACGTGGTCGGCACGCGGGTGATGCCAGCCTTCTTGAAGAGCGACTTGTTGTAGAACCCAATGTAGAACTGCGTCTCGAGCGGCATCACGAGCGGGCCGTTGGCCGCGTTGAAGTTCGGCGACTCCCACTGCAGCCCGCCGATCTTGGCCAGATCGGCCGCCGGAACCTTGCCCTTGAGGTTCGTGAGGAAGCTCGAGTACTGCAGGTCATAGAGGCCCGTCCACATCACCGCGAGGTCCGGCCCGTTATGCGAGATCGACGCCGCCTGCAAGAGGGCGAAATAGTTCGACGCCGGCTGGGCGACCACCTTGATAGTGATGTTCGGATTGGCCTTCTCGAAGGCCTTGACGAGATTGTTGGTCGCGACCGCGTTCTGCTCGGTGCCGTAGTTCTGCCAGAGCGTCAAGGTCACCTTGGCGCTGGCCGACGCGGGCACGGCGGCGTAGAACAAGCCGGCGAGCAGCGCGGCGGCGACCGCTCCGACCCCCCTGGTCCTTAGTTTCTTCACTGGTGATTCTCCCTTCGTCCCCCAAGATTCACCATGAACCCTGGTTCTTGCGGATAACTCCTCAAGACCTGCCCACCACCGGCTCATCGAGCGACGGATCCACGCCGGTCGGCTGAGCCAAGAAATCGAAGTCGCAGCCCAATGGCGCCTGGGTCACGTGGCGCCGATATAGCGATACGTAGCCACGCGCGTCAAGAAGGGGCATCGCCACCTCGCGCGCAGCCCACTCGGCCGCGTCGACGTCGGCGTAGAGCTGACCGGCGTCGGCGTCGACCACGATGATGTCGCCATCTCGCACCCTCGCGAGCGGGCCGCCGATCGCCGACTCCGGCGCGACGTGCAAGAAGACCGTTCCGTAGCTGGTCCCCGACATGCGCGCGTCGGTGACGCGCACCATGTCACTCACCCCGGAGGCGAGCAGGGGCTCGGGGATGGGCACCATGCCCCACTCGGGCATACCGGGCCCGCCCACCGGGCCCGCGCCGCGCAGGACGAGCACCGCGTCGCGCGTCGCGCTCGACGTAGGACCCGTGCGCTGCTCGACCTGGTCAGCCTCAATCACGTAGGCCGGTCCGCGGTGAGCGAGCAGCTCGGGCGTCGCGGCGCTGCGCTTGATCAGAGCCCCGTCCGGGGCAAGGTTGCCGCGCACGACGCGAAAGGCCCCAGCGCCGTCCACCGGCGCGGCGAGGTCGCGGACGACACCGCGCGCGGCTCCCGACTCGGCCTGGATCTCACGGGTCGTGCGACCGTCGGCGAGGACCACCTGGGGCGAGAGGAGATTGCCGAGCGCCGCCATCAGCGTAGGGACACCGCCGCTGGCGTCGAAGTCGTCCATCAGCGCGTTACCCGATGGCTCGACGTCGACGAGCACGGGCACGCGCCGCGCGGTGGCGTCGACGTCGTCGAGGGTGAGAGTGCGCCCGAGGCGGCTCGCCAGCGCGGTCAAGTGGATCACGGCGTTGGTCGAGCCCCCGGCCGCGCAGAGGCACGCCAGTGCGTTGGCGATCGCTTCGTCGCTCACCTGCCGGGCACCGCTCGCGCCGGAGGTGACCAGTTCGACGATGCGTGTGCCGACGCGCCGGGCGACGTCGTGGTGCCTCTTGTCGCCCGCGGGTATCGAGGTCGATCCCGGCCAGGCGAGGCCGAGGGCTTCAACAACCACGCCCATCGAGGACGCGGTTCCCATGGTGTTGCACGTCCCCCGTCCGAGGGTGAGAGCGTCCTCGAACGCCGACCAGTCCGCGTCAGTGGTCGCCCCGCGCCGTCGCAGATCCCACTGACGCCACAGGTCGGTCCCGGTACCGACGCGTCGTCCCTGATACGTTGCAACGGGCCGGGGGCCGGCGACTAGCACGAGAACGGGCAGGTTCGTCGAAAACGCCCCCATCAGGGCGCCCGGCACCGATTTGTCACAGGCCGCGAGCACGACCAAACCGTCGAGGGGCTGGCTGCGCAGGGACTCTTCGACCTCCATCGCGAGCAGGTTGCGATAGAGCATGGCGGTCGGCTTCATGAGATCTTCGCCGAGGGAGATCACCGGGAACTCGAGGGCGAATCCGCCCGCCGACTCGATACCTTCGCGCAACGGCGCGACGAGAGCAGCGAGGGGCTGATTGCAGGGATTGAGATCGCTCGCCGACGTGGCGAGTCCGATCAGGGGGCGACCACCCTCGCGCGTGACGGCCGAACCGGCCATGCGCAAGGCGACGCGACTATCGAGGGCGACCTCGTTGTCGCCTCGCACCCAGCGGTCGCTGCGCAAGTTCACGGCTCGGGAACTCCGATGCCCTCGGCGCCAAGCTTGGACATGACGAGATCCACTCCCGAGGCGTCCAGCCATTCGAGGGCGAGCTGCGCACGGCGGACCTTCTCGCGCACGTTTCCCACGACGGCGTCGTCGAGATGCCCGCCGGCGGGATAAACAGCGCGCGCGTTGCGCAGGCCGAACTTGGCGTAGAGGGGCGCCGCGACAAGGGCGATCTCGGCCAACTCGTGACCGCGCACCACGCCGCCGAGGGAGTC
Source organism: Actinomycetes bacterium (assembly GCA_021790675.1). GTDB lineage: Bacteria > Actinomycetota > Acidimicrobiia > Acidimicrobiales > RAAP-2 > RAAP-2. Next base: position 45,280 of record JAJYGN010000080.1, on the reverse strand, counting down.
AGGCGCTTCGAGGTAGAGGTCGATCGGCGCATCCGAGAGTGCGCGCAGCTCGGCGAGCTCGTGCAGATTCATGTCACTGGGCACATTCACCGTCGTACCGCCGACCTCAACGAGTTGACGAAAGGCGATCGGGTTCGACGGAGCGAGGACTGCCGAGATCTTCCAGACGATCGAGCGCGGCAGTTCGCCCTCACGCTGCATCGCAGTGAGGATCTCCATCAGGCCGGTGTCGGCGATGAGAAAGCCCCGGATTCCCGATTCGACCGCGCGCTCAACGTCTTCGATGGCGTAGCGCAACTGGTGCGATCCGCGCAGCCGGCCCGACAGGAGCAGCCCGTCGGGCGAGCGCACCGCGCCACCGATGCCAAACTCTTCGCGCGGTCCGACGAAGAGGTTGACCTCGAGTCCCTCGTCGGCCCCGATTCGGGCCATCTCACGCAACTCGTCGCGGGTGAGCAGCATCGCTCCGCTTCCCTGGGACGTGCGGTGCACCGTGACATTACGAACGTGCGCCTCCTCGACCACCGCACGAAGGGCCGTCGGGTTCTCCACGCTCGGGATCTCAATGCGAAAGTGGGCGCCGTCAGCGAATCGCGCCGCACTATGTGGAGCGCCGTCAACCATCTCGCCGACGTGACGGCGCATGGCGGCGGCACCTCTCGGGCTTCCCTCACCGTAGGACATCGTCTTCCTTTCTCACCGCTGCGACTTCACGAGTACCGTGTTGCGGCCCGTAGCGCTCATCGGCCACGAGGGGCTCGGCGTCACGAGCTCGACCGCCGTTTCGCCCACCACGTAAGTGTCTTCGATCTTCGCTCCGCCCGCGAGGCTCGGGTTCCACGCCACCGCGGTGCCCGCTCGTCGCACGACGTGCCAGAAGGGGTCGTCGTGCTGGCCCGGAGCGAGCTCGAACTCGCGCTGCTCGAAACCGATCGGCCCACCCTGGAAGTGCTCGCGCCAGGCGCCGGGCTTCCCGATGCTTTCGTAGGCCCGCGCGAGCGCATCGATAGTCTCGCCCCACGTCCCGCCAGGTAGCGACGCGGCGAGCACCGCCTCGTCGACCGCGTCGAGTTGGCGAGAGAGATCGACGATTTCATCGTCCGCGTGCGTTACGGCGAGGCGCGTCGCGGCCGCGTGCAGGCCGGCACGGCGGGCTACGACCACGACCATCAACGCCTCGCGCACGACCTCGCCCACGGCGAGCGGGTGGCGCACCTGGCGCAGTCGCTCGTCGCCCCCGACGATCAGACACACCGCCGCCGCTCCCTCGCGTGCAAGGGCCGCCGAAACAACCGCTGCCACGTCGTAGTCCGTCGTCGCGCCCGGGGTCCACGCCTCCACGCCCTCGGCCAAGGCGCGACCCACGAGGTCTCCCAACTCAACCAGGTCGGCGCACTCGCCGTCGCTAAGGACCAGTCGTGCCGCGACGACGTCGTCAAGTGCAGCACGCCCGAGCGTCACGTCATCACAGAGAAGATCCGCGACCGCACAGCCGGCGAACTCACTCGCGGCACGCGCGGGTGCCGCGTGGTCGTACCAGGGCACCGCCACCAGCTCCCATCCGAGCTCGGCGACACGAAAGTCGCGCTCCAGGCGCGGCGCCTCGATCTCGCTGGTGATGAGTGCAGCACCCGATGGTGTGTCAAGCGTCCAGACGGGATCACTCGCGGCCGCGAGATCGATCGGGTCCGAGAGACCTCCGGTGCGCCAGTTGACGCCACCGGGTCGCGTCAGCAGGAGTCCGCGTGCCGTGCGCCGCTCGATCAATTCGCTCGCCCGGAGACGTGCCGTGGCGGCCCGGTCACCGATGCGTGACCGTCTGTTCGGTAATACAAAACTCATGTCGGTAGGAATGACACCATAAAACCATGAAACAACAGGAGCGTCAAGTCAGTCAACACAGATTCATCGGAATTACTGTATAGTGTTGCGTAATGCCGAAACTTGCCACCCCTCCGCAGGCCGAGCGCTACCAAGTGCAGTCCGTCGCCCGCGCCCTCGCCATCATCGACATGATCGCCGACTCGGGACCGAGCGGAATGAACGTCACGGAGATGGCCGAGCGACTGGGCGTCGCCAAGAGCACCGCGCTCGCCCTGGCGCGAACCCTCACGGCGTCGGGCTACCTGCGCTCGGTCGACCCCGGCCCGCGCTACGTGTTGGGCCTGACACTGCTGCGCCTCGGCGACCTCGTCGGCCAACAGACCTCGATCGCCGAGGTGGGGCTGCCCGTGCTACGTGACCTCGCCTCCACAACCGGGATGACCGTCCGACTGGCGATGAACCAGAACGGCTTTCCCGTGTTCGTCGAGCGCATCGACGGCTCGGGCTCAGTGCGCTTTCACGCTCCACTCGGTCAGCGCGAGCAGCCCCACGCAACGGCAGCCGGCAAGGCCATCCTCGCCAACCTGCCCGACGACGAAGTCGCCGACATCCTGGCGGAGTCGGGCATGCCCCGCTACACGGCCAACACCGTCACGAACCCCGACGACCTACGCGCCGAGCTGACGCGGGTGCGCACCATCGGTTTCGCCGTCGACGACGAGGAGGAGGCCGAGGGAGTGTTCTGTGTGGGCTCGGCGATCTTCGATCATCAGGGCCACGTGGTGGGCGCCCTCAGCGTCACGGGTCTCAAGGTGGACGTCTCTTTGCACGACGTCCAACGCCTGGGCACGATCGTCCGTGAACACGCCAACCGCCTCACCTCACTACTGCGCGGAGCGGCGCGATGAGGGCCTTCGTCGTCGACCACGACGCCGGGGTCCGCGACTGGCCCGAGCCGACGGCCGCGGCCGGCGAGATCCTCGTCGAACCGCTCCTGGTGGGTGTGTGCGGCACTGACCTCGAGATCATTGATCACACCATCGACCCGGCGTACGTGCGCCACCCCCTCGTCATCGGCCACGAGTGGGTCGGACGACTCCGCGAAGGTCACGCCCTCGGTCCGACCGGCACTCACGTGGTCGTCGAGGGCGTCCTCACGTGCGGCCGGTGCCCCGAGTGCCGGCGCGGCGACACGAATCGTTGCGTGGTCTACGACGAGATCGGCTTCACCCGCCCCGGCGCGTTGGCCGACCTCGTAAAAGTACCCGCATGCGCCGTCCACGTTCTCGCCGAGCACGTCAGCAACGACGACGCCGTGCTCGTCGAGCCCATGGCCGTCGTCTGGCGGGCACTGACGCGCCTCGCGATTCCCGACGGCGCCCGCGTGGCGGTAGTCGGCGACGGCACCGTGGCGTTGCTGACCGCGCACCTGGTGCGGCGATTCGCGCCCTCTCGCGTCGTCGTCGTGGGCCGACGGGGCGCCCAACGCGACCTTGCGCTGCGCGCCGGGGCCGACGACTTTCTGATCACTCCCCCACCGGAGACCTTCGATCTAGTAATCGAGGCAGCCGGTGTCGCCACCGCGGTCAGCGACGCACTCTCCCTCGCCGCGCGCGGCGCCCAGGTGATCCTCCTGGGCCTGCCCGCCCACGGCACGACCGTGCCACTGGCCCCCGATCACCTCGTGAACAACGACATCATCCTCCAAGGCAGCTTCTCCTACACGCGCGCCGCATGGGCAGCCGTCGTCGAACTGGTCAATCGGGGCGAACTCTCCCCCGGGTTTCTCATCACGCATCGCTTCTCCCTCGATGATGCGGACGACGCGGTGCGCGCCCTGCGCGGGCCACTGGGCGAGGCTGAGCCGCGCGGCAAGGTCGTGGTGCGCGTTCGCGACTAACTAGTCCATGAACGCGCCGCCGTTGACCGAAATCGACTCGCCGGTGATGAACGCGGCGTCCTCGGAGACGAGGAAGGCGACGACCTTGGCGACGTCCTCGGGCGTCTCGAGCCGACCGAGGGGCGTGTCGTTGATCCACATCGACCGCACCGCGGCGGCATCGGTGCCGCGCAGCGCCGCCTCCCACTCGAGCTCGCGTTCCTGCATAGGGGTCGCCACGAATCCCGGCGACACGCTATTGACCCTGATGCCGTGGGGGGCGAGCTCGTAAGCCATCGCCTGAGTGAGCCCGAGCACCGCGAACTTGCTCGCCACGTAGTCAGAGAGGAACGGCACCCGGCCCTGTTTGGCGGCCATGGAGGCCGTATTGACGATGCAGCCGCGGGTCCCGCGCGCGATCATCTCGCGCGCGGCCGACTGGCCGGCGTAGAAGACGCCATAGGTGTTCACTTCAAAGGTGCGAACGAGGTCCGCGGGCGACACTTCGAGGAAGCCCTGCATCTTGGAGATCCCGGCGTTGGAGATCCACACGTCGATCGACCCATGCTCGTTGGCGACCTCCCCAGCCACGGCCTCGCACGCCACCGGGTCGGTGACGTCAAGGCTCAGAGCGCGGCCGCCGATCGACGCGGCCACGGCCACAGCCGCGTCGAGGTTGACGTCGGTGGCGACGACGTAGTGCCCACGGCGCGCGAGCTCGCGCGCGATGGCCGCGCCGATGCCGCTGCCGGCGCCCGTCACGACCGCGGTCGGATTAGCCATTTTGTCTCCTTGCTAGGGCGTGAGCCAACGGCGTGGTCACGTCAGTGAATTCCAGGAACTGGTGGTAGCGCTCCTCGTAGAGGGCGACGTGCGAGGGGTCGGGCGAGATCACCTCGTCGGGCTCGAGGGCGCCCTCGACGTAACTCCAGTCGGCGATCAGGCCGCTGCCCACACCGGCGATGACCGCGGCGCCGAATGACGCTCCGGGGTGGTCGATTATCGACACCAGGTCGCGATTCAAGACGTCGGCGAGAATCTGGCGCCACAGCCGAGAACGCGATCCCCCATTAGTGACCCACGTACGCCCGATCGCGAGGCCACCGTCAGCGAAAACGTCAAAGTGATGTCGAAAGCCGTAGGCGATCGCCTCGAGGAAGGTCCGGTGCACGTCGCCGCGCGTAGTAGCCAGATGCAACCCGAGGATCGCCCCGCGCAGGTCCGGGTCGTGCAGCGGCGTCTTCTCGCCGAGGAAATAGGGCAACGCCAACAGCGTTCCGGGTCGGCTGACGTCGGCCTCGGAGTCGAGGTCCACCAGGCTGACACCGCCGAGGAGCGACTGCTCCCAGCGCAGCAGCGACCCGCTTGTCGCCATGCAGCCGTTGGGCAGCCAGGTCCCGGGCTGGGGATGCTTGTCAAGGTAGAGGCGCTCGTCGACGAAGACATCCTCGCTGACCGCGAGGATGTCACCGGCCCCGCCGAGCTTGACCAGGCAGTCGCCGGGCTCGACGAGACCCGCGCCAAACGCTGAGAGGACGTGATCAGCCCCGCCGACGATGATGACGGTTCCCGCAGCGAGACCGGTCTCGCGCGCGGCGTGCATACTCACCATGCCCACCGCCTCGCCCGGCGCGCGAACCGGCGGCGGGGTCGGCACGTCGGCGGATATCGCATCGACGACCACTGACAGCGGCTCACAATCCAGTCCGAAGAGTCCGCTCTCGAGGGCCCAGTTCTCCTCGACGTGCACCTCGGCCCCGAGGGCGCGCGCGAGCCAGTCGTACGAGCCCTGGACGACGGCGGTGCGGGTCCAGACGTCGGGCTCGTGGCGAGCGAGCCACAGCAGTGTGGGGGCCACCGACTGCTGGGAGAGCACCGATCCCGTGAGGTGCAAGAGGTCGACGTCGGCGAGAGCCGTGCGGAGTTCGGCGATCTCGGTCGTCGCGCGCGCGTCGTTCTGGAGAATCGCCCGGCGCAGCGGCCGCCCGTTCACGTCGGTCACGAGGACTGCGGGCACCATCCCGGACACCGCCACCGCAGCCACGTCGCCCGCACTCGCCACAGCACGTGCTAACAGCTCAGGCACCAGTTCACAGATCGCTCGCCACCACTGGTCCGGGTCGGCCTCGGCCCACCCGACGTGATCGCTGAAGAGTGTGACTTCACGCGAGGACGAGGCGATGATCCCGCGGGTCGGGTCCAACAACACTGCCTTCACCCCCGAGGAGCCCAGATCGACTCCGAGCAGGAGGGTCGGGTCAGGCACTTCGTGCCGCGTCAACGAAGCGCTTGACGCGTTCGGGATCGACCTCGTTCCAGGTGTAGCCGTCGCGCTTGAGGTCGCTGCCCACGATGCAGCCATCGACGTGCTTGAGATAACTCTGAATGGTGCCGGCCTTGGCCCCGGTGTTCAGCAACACGGGGATCGACGGATCGAGCGCGTCGCGCACGTCGGCGACGGTCCCGACGTCGGGCTCGCTACCCGCCATCGGACCAGAGACGAGGATCGCGTCGGCCAAACTCGAAACGACGGTCGAGCGCGCCATCTGCGCGGGTGAACGTCCGCCGATGCTCGAGGCAAACTCGGGCGTCACGTTGGCGAAGATCGCCAGGTCGTCGCGGCCGAAGTTGTGCCGATTGCGCAGTAGCGCCGCGGCGTCCGGGTTCCAGGCACCCATATCGGACTCCCAGGAACCGGTGATGACCTCGCGCATGAACGCCGCTCCGGTGGCGACCCCGATCGCTAGCGCGCATTGCGCGTCCCAAAGGAAGTCCACGCCGAAGGGACGATCACTCGGACGGCACTCGGTGACCACGCGAGTCATCACCGCCGAAGCCTCGAGCCCCGCGTGCAGCTGGTAGGGCCGGTCGCCCTCGTTGCAGAAGAGAACGGCGTCGAATCCTCCCTCGAGCAGGACCGCGGTGTCACGCTTGACGTGATCAATCAGGCCTTGGACGCCGGCCGCGGCGTCGTAGAGTGGCGTTCCCGGCAACGGGGGTACGTGAGCCATCGCGATGAGAGGCTTGGCGACGTTGGGAAATAACTGGAGGAACCGGGACACTATTCGTTCTCCTCTGCGAAGGGCTCTACGTGGATGACTTCGACGTCCTGGTCGCGCAGGCGACGGATGACCTCGTTGTCGGGTGAAGCATTGGTGATCAGGACGTCGATCGCACTGACCGGCTCGATGGTCACGAGGGCGACGCGACCAATCTTGGACGCGTCGGCCAGCACGATCTTGCGTCGCCCCGAAGCGAGTGCCGCACGCTTAACGTCGGCGTCGTCGAGGTTGTACTCGGTCAGCCCGGCGTCCTCACTGACGCCAGCCACGCCGAGGAACACGGCGTCACAGTGCAAGTCTGCAAAGGAGTTGATAGCCCGCAAGCCCACCAGACTCATCTCGCCGTGGCGCACCACGCCACCCGTGACGATCGTGCGCACGAGAGGCTTACTCGCCAGCTCGGTGGCGATCAACAGCGAACTGGTGATCGCGGTTACAGATAGGGTCTCGGGGATCGCCTTGGCCATCTCGTGGGTGGTGGTTCCCACGTCGAGCACGATGGTCTCGTTCTCGCGCAACATCGCAGCCGCGGCTGCGCCGATGCGTCGCTTAGCCTCCGCCTGGTGCGCCGCGCGCTGGAGGACTGGCGGCTCGAAGGATCGACTCTGGACCGAGATCGCGCCGCCGCGCGCGCGTCGTGCCAACCCCTCCATCTCGAGCAGGTCGAGGTCGCGGCGAATGGTCATCTCCGACGTGCCGAAGTGGACCGCGAGCTCGGCGATCGACGCCTCGCCCTCGCGGCGAAGGCGTTCGGCGATGATCCCCCGACGGGTCTTAGAGTCCATGGGTCCAGATTATGTAAATTTTTAACACTCTGCAACCATTTATTGAGAAAATTTCACAGGTTCTTCCCACTTTCGTGTCCGAAAGTACCGGTTTGACGACATCAGGTCTCATCATTCGTCGCGCACGTCCCAGGCGATCCACCCAGTGCGATTGCGCCAGTGGCCGCCGCTCTTTAAGAGGCGCGTCACCACGTCCTGAAGGGCCGTCGCCCGAGCGCTCTCGCGCGGGCGGAACACGAATTCGCGCACATCCTCGTCGTCGTCGTGCCACTCGTTCACGAGTGTGAAGAGACGCTGAAACGCGACGAGATTCCCCTCGCCAATCCAGTCGCCGAGTCGATCGTCAAGCATCCAGGACTGACAGGTGACCAAGCGGCGCTGGGCGACGGGCCAGGTTCGCTGCAAGAGGTATCGTGCCCGCTCGAGCGAGTCCATCACCGCAGGCGGTGAGAGATCCGCGCCGTCAGGGATGTGCAGTCCGATCGAAGGGTCGCCGGGAGCGAAGCCAGTGCCGAGACGTTCGACGTCGTCAACCCCGTACCAAGGACGCGGCGCGAGGCTGCCCACGCCGAGCGTGACCCGGTGGTACTGCAGGCTGCCGACGGAGACGAGCTCACCGCGCAACAGCGGCACCATCCACCACCCGGCGTCCACCCCGAAACTCGCGTGCTTGCGCTGATGCAACGAGACGTGGCGCGCGAAGGTCGCGAAACTGTCGCGCACCACACCCTCGGGAAAGCCCGCGCGGCGGAGGAAGGCGCGGGTTCCGGCACTCGCGAGCGCCACGAGATAGACGTAGAAGAGCCGCCCCGGGGGACCCGCGTCATCGAGGTCATCCCAGATGGCGATGGGTTCATCGATCTGGCCGCGTTGACGTTCGATCATCGCGAGCATCCCCGCCAGCAAATTGGTCCACTCCTCGCTCGCCACAACGTCACCCCAGCGGTTCACGGCCTCGCGCACGTCGTCCTCGGGCAGGCCAAGGTCAACGAGAGTCTCGGCAATCTGCGCCACGTCGACGCGACGCAGCGCGTCGGGGGTTGCGGCGCGCTCCCGGGTGAGTCCCGAGCGCATGGCCGCGATAGTCGCCGTGACGGCCATCAGCCCTCGAGTGCCCGATAGGCGATTCCCATGGCGTCGAGGCGGGCCAGGTGTGTCCGCAATCTCCCGCGGAACTCCTCGAGATCGCCGGCGGTTCCCCAGACAACTTCGCTGAACGCGCACAGGCGCGGGAAGGCCATGTAGTCCAGGTGCTCGCGCGTCGCGATGTACTCGGTCCAGAGCTGAGCCTGGGCACCACGCACGTGGTGGGCCAACTCCGCCTCGAGCCGCGCGGGGACAACCTCGAAGCCATAGACGCTCTCCCAGGTCGTCACGTGGGGTGCCGGCGCGATGGCGACGGGTTCTGCGAGCTCGCCGCTGTTGAGCCAGTCGAAGTAGAGCGACTGCATTGGCGCCATCACGACGTCGTATCCGCGGCGCGCCGCCTCGACGCCTTTGGCGGCCTCGCGCCAGGCCACGATCACGGTGCCGTCGGGCACGTCAGCGTCGAGGACCTCGTCCCAAGCGAGTACTTCATGCCCGCGCCGTCGCAGCAGGGTTCCGAGGCGCGTCGTGAAGAGGCCTTGGAGTTCACGCGTCGACGTGAGGCCCCGTTCGACCATCACGCGCTGCGCCGCGGGACTGTTCTCCCACTCGACAGTCGGACACTCGTCACCGCCAATGTGCACTGGGCTCGCGGGAAAGAGGTCAGCAACGTGCCCGACCGCCGCCTCGGCGAAGGCGAAGGTCGCTTCCTCGACGTTGAGGACGTGCTCGGAGATCCCCCAGCGCGTCCACACCTCAAGGGTCTCGTCCGTGTTGCCCAACTCGGGGTAAGCGGCGATCGCCGCCTGAGCGTGTCCCGGCAGGTCGATCTCGGGAACGATGACGACGTGGCGGCTCGCCGCGTACTCGCGCAGACTCACCAGGTCGTCGTCAGTGAAGAACCCACCGTGAAACACGCCGTCGTCGAGGCCGTCGCGCTCGTGGCCCACCGGCGAGGAGCGGCGCGTCGAACCCACTTTTGTGAGTCGCGGCCACCCCGGCACCTCGACGCGCCAGCCCTGGTCGTCGTTGAGGTGCAAGTGCAGGCGGTTCAGTCGGTGCGCGGCGATCAAGTCGATAAAGCGCATCACTGTCGCCACGTCGAAGAAGTGGCGCGCAACGTCGAGGTGGACCCCTCGCCACGCGAAGCGCGGCGCGTCCTCGCAGCTCGCGCGCGCGACGTCGAGGGACCCCACGATTGCGAGCGCGCTCGACCACGCGATCGCCGGGGCGAGCTGGCGCAGAGTGGTCAGCGCGTAGCTCGCCCCCGCCGCCGACGTCGCCTCGATGATCGTCACGTCATCGACCTGAAGGCGGTAACCCTCGTCACCAAGGTCGCCTGTCTGGCGCACCACAATCTGGCCGTCCGCGTCCCCGACGTCGACGACGACCTCCCAGCCAAGAGCGCCGGCGAGGTCCGCGCCGAAGCGTCGCGCGGCCCCCTCGAGGGCGGCATCGGCCACCACACGCAAGGGCGAGGTCCAGGTAACCACGCCCTCTAACGGCGAGAAGAGTCTCGGTCGCGGCAGGAGTCCACTCACGGCGTAACCGCGTAGCAGGCGACCCGCTGAGTGGGCGAGAGAGCTACGGCCGTCGGCGTCGACGCGCGACACTGGTCCATCGCGAGCGGACAACGCGGTGCGAAGCGACAGCCCGGTCCGGGGTTGATGACCTTGGGCGGCTCACCCAAGTCGGTCAGGCTCGCGTCGTCGGATAACGGCAGTCGTGGGTCGGGAGCCGTCGACATCAGCAGGCGCGTGTAAGGGTGTTGGGGCGAGGAGATGACTTCCTCGGTCAACCCCTCTTCGACGATGCGCCCGGCATAGAGGACTATCATCCGGTCCGCCACGTAGCGCGCGCTGGCGAGATCATGGGTGATGTAGAGGAGCGAGACGCCTTCGCGGTCACGCAGGTCCTTCATCACGTTGAGCAGTCCGATGCGGATTGACACGTCCAGCATCGAGACCGGCTCATCGGCCAGGATCAACGACGGACGCGATGCCAGCGCCTGCGCGAAGCCCAGTCGCTGGCGTTGGCCGCCGGAAAGTTCGTGGGGGAATCGACGTAGGACCTCGGCCCCCGGGGTCAGACCGACCCGCTCGACGAGGGCGATCGCCTCCTCGTAGCGCGCGGCGGCGTTCAGTTCGCTGCGGTGCAGTTTGAGCGAGCGCTCGAGACTATGCCCGACTCGCAGCACAGGATTGATCGAACCGAAGGGATCCTGGAAGACCATCGGCATGCGACCGCGCACCCGTCGGCTCGAGTGACGCCCGACCGATTGGCCCTCAAAGGTGATCGAACCTGCCGTGGGCGGATAGAGGCCGGCGAGGACGCGAGCGATTGTCGACTTGCCCGAACCCGACTCGCCCACCAACGCTACGATCTCACCCGCGCCGACCTTGAAGGAGACGTCATCAGTCGCGTGCAAGATACCGCGAGAGCGGAATCCGCCCACGCGAAAGAAGCGCGACAGGCCCGCGACGCCGAGGATGGTCTCGCTCACGACGCCACCGGATGGAACAGGTGACAACGCACCGTGCGCCCGTCTTCCTCGAGGAGTTCGGGGTGCACACTGCGACACACGTCCATGACCTGCGCGCAGCGCGCGGCGAACAGGCAGCCCCCCGGCGGATTCACCAGGGACGGCGGATTGCCGGCGATGCCGGTCAATACGCGCGGCGCGCCCAGCAGCGACGGAAAGGCGTCCATCAGTCCGTGCGAGTACGGGTGCTGGGGGTCGTCGAAGACCGCACGGGTCGAGCCCATTTCCACCACCTCACCGGCATACATCACGGCGAGGCGATCCGAGAAGTGCGACACCACACTCATGTCGTGGGTCACAAAGAGGACCGAGAAACCGAGCTGCTCTCGCAGTGCCTGGACCTGGCGCATCAGTGAGCGCTGGGCCACGACGTCGAGCGCCGACGTGGGTTCGTCCATGATCACCAGTTTGGGTTCGAGTAGCAGGGCCATTGCGATCATCGCGCGCTGTCGCATACCACCCGACAGTTGGAAGGGGTAACTCTTGAGGTGAGCGGGGTCGATCGAAACCATGGCCAGGACTTCGGCACAGCGCTGCGTGATGCGGGCGGCGTCCCAGTCGGTGTGGGCTCGACACACGTCGGCCAACTGTGCGCCGATGGACATCGTCGGATTGAGCGCATTCATCGCACTCTGCATGACGACCGAGAAGTCCCGCCAGCGATGCTGGCGCAGCTCTTCGGGTCTGAGCGTGGTCAAGTCCACGCCTTCGAAGGTCACGGTGCCGCCGACCTGACTCGCCGGATAAGTCAGGAGTTGGGCGATTGCGAAGAGCATTGTCGACTTGCCGCATCCCGATTCACCGACGATCGCGAGGAACTCGCCGCGCGCCAAATCAAAGGACACGCCGCTCACCGCCCGTGCCGGGCCAGCCGGGGTCTCGTAGTCCACGCGCAGATCGCGCACGCTCAGCAGGCTGCTCACGCCACCGCCTTGGCGCGTCGGCGCGTCACCGGACGAAGCGCCGGATTGGCGACCTCGTCAAACGCGTAGTTGAGCAGGGCGAGGGCGCTGCCCAAGACGGCAATGGCGATACCTGGCGCCAGCGCCCACAAGGGCAGTCCGGTCGCCAGCGCCTCATTGTTCTGGGCCCAATAGAGCATCGTGCCCCAGGACTCAGTGTTGATGTTGCCGAGCCCCACGAACTGCAGACCCGCCGACGCGAGCACCGCGTACAGGGCCGCACCGAGAAAGTTCGCCACGATCAGAGAGGTCATCGGCGGTAGCAGCTCGACGACGATCACGTACCAACTCGACTCGCCACGGGCCCTGGCGGCGAGCAGGTAGTCGCGATTTCGCAGTGACAGGGCTTGAACGCGCAGTTGGCGCGCGCCGTAGGACCATCCGGTGAAGACGAGCACGCCCACCATCAGCCAGAAGCTCGCGTTCTTCAAGTACGCGGTGATCACGATAATGAGAGGGAACGTGGGGATGACCAGGACGACGTCGGTGAGCATCGAGAGTAGATCGTCGAGCCAGCCGCCGATGTAGGCGGCGCTGACCCCGACGATCACCGAGATCACCGTCGAAAAGAGGCCAACGATCAAGGCGATGAAAACACTCTGGCGAGTGCCCGCAATCAATTGGCTGAAGACGTCCTGGCCGAAGGACGTGGTGCCCAGCGGGTGCGACCAGGACAGTCCGACGCCCGGGGTGAAGACCTCGGCCGCCGGGTCATGGGGAGTGAACCAGTTCGGGAAGATCGCGATGACGAGCAAAATGAAGAGAATGATCGACCCCGCGGCGGCTTTCTTGTCGCGGCGCAAGAAGGCCGCGCCACGGCGCAACGCGCGTCCGACGCTGAGGAGGATGTTCACGTGCTGCTCCGGGTCCGCGGGTCCAGGATCGCCGTAGCAACGTCGGAGAGGAAGATTGCGAACAAGACCGCGACGGTGATGAGAAGAAAGAGCGACTGCATGAGGGGATAATCCTCGCTCTGGACCGCCTGGAGCAGCATGAAACCCAGCCCCGGATAGTTGAAGACATACTCGACCAAAATGGCGCCGGAGATCACGAAACCGAGGGACATGGCAAAGCCGGTCAAGTTGGGCAGCAGGGCGTTGCGCCCGGCGTAATGCCAGAGGATTCGACGGGGCTTGAGGCCCTTGGCCCGGGCCATCTTCACGTAGTCCTCGGCCACGACGGTGATCATGTTGTTGCGCATCGTGAGGATCCAACCGCCGATCGACGTGATGAGGATCGTGAACGCCGGTAGCACCGCGTGGATCAAGACGTCGCCCACGAACGACCAGGTCCACGCGGGTGTCGCCGTTTCGGAGTAACCCCCGAGCAGCGGGAACCAGTTCAGGGTGAGAGCGAAGAACCAGATCGAGAGCAGGCCCACCCAAAAGTACGGAAACGCGGAGATGATGATGAACACCGGCGGCAGCGCGCTGTCGAGCAGTCCGCCGCGTCGCCACGCGGAAATCGCGCCGATCGCGGTGCCGATGATGAAGCCCAACACGGTACTGAGGCCCACGAGACCGATCGACCACGGCAGCGCTCGCATAATGACCGAGCTGACCGGCAGCGGGAAGTAGCTCGTCGAGATGCCGAAGTTGCCCTGGAACGTGTTTCCGACATAGGACACGTAGGCAGACAACAAGCTCTGGTGGGTGTTAACCCCAAAGGCCGCTTCGAGAGCGCCCAGCGCGCTGGGATTCACGTGTCCCCGGAACTGGGCCATCATGGCCTGCGCCGGGTTGCCGGGCATGAGTCGGGGGATGAAGAAGTTCACCGTGAGTGCGGCCCAGAGAGCTACCAAGAGGAAGCCCACGCGGCGAACTAGAAATCTCATCTCCCCGACTCAGCTCAGCAAACAACTACTTGACCGGCTTGAGGTTGTCGAGCACGTAGCCCCAGTCCGGGATGTTGTACAACCCAGGCTGTGCGTACGGGTTCGACGCGCTCGGGAAGCCCGTGAAGGCCTTCGAGTTGAACTGGAACCAGTCGACCTCTTCGAGCACCGGGATCACCGGCAACTGCTTGATCATCACCATCTGGAGCTTGTTGACGATCGTGTGCTGCTTGGCGACGCTGGTAGTCGCGCCGTAGTCCGCGAGCAACTTGTCGACGCTGGGGCTATTAAAGCGCTCCCAGTTCGACGCCGCTGCTGTACCAATCGGCGCGGAGTTCTTCGAGTACATCCACTGACGCATCTCGTAAAACGGCGTTGGCCCGCCGGTCTCGACGTTGTAGGCCAGCTGGAACTTGCCGGCGTAGACGTCGGAGTAGAAGTTGGTCGACGCGATCGGGCTCACCGTGGCGGCGATGCCGATCTTCTTCAGCTCCGCAGCAATCACTTGGACCGTCGCCACCCAGTCGGAGTAACCGCCGTTGGTGATGATGGTCACGGCGAGCTTCTTGCCGTTCTTGGCGAAGACACCGTCGCTACCGAGCTTGTAACCGTCGGACTTGAGGATCGACTTGGCTTTGGTCGGGTTGTACGACGCGCCGAAAGCCGCGGTTGCGGCCGGTGATGACCAGGACTTGAAGGTCGGGGCGACGATTCCCGTCTGGCTCGCGGGCGGCTCGTAGCCATACTCGCCGATCTTTGACACCGTCGGCCGGTTTATGCCGTAGCTGATCGCCTGGCGCACCGCGACGTCATTCAGCGGCGCCGTGGTCAGGTTCGGGAAGAGCGACACGTTCGCCACCGGCGGGAACCAGTAACTGTTGCCAGGCTTCTTAGCCACGTAGTAGCTCTGGATGTTCGGGATGAACTGCGAGCCCCACTGCGACTGACCGGTGGCCAGGTACTCGTTGCAGGTGTTATTCGACAGGAACGCCGGCATGTTGACGGTCTTGACAACGGCCTTGCCCGCTTGCCAGTAGTGCGGGTTGTTCGTCCACTGGATGTTCTGCGGAGTGCACTTGCTCATCAGGTACCCTCCCGTACCCACAGGGTGCGAGATCGGGTTGGTCACCGGATTGGCGATCGAACTCCATAGGTGCTGAGGGACGATAGGTACCTGACCAGCCACGTAGTAGAAGTACGGCACCGCCGAGGTCGAGAAGGTAAAGATCACCTTGTTCGCACCCGACTGCTTGACGTGCGAAAGGACCGACCACACCGCGTTGGAGTCAAGGGCCGGGTACTTCTTCAAGAGATTGAAGGTGTAGACGACGTCGGCCGCACTGAAGGGCTTACCGTCGGACCACTTCACGCCTGGACGGATCGTGAAGGTCAACGTCTTGTTGTCGTTGCTCCAGGCCGAGGACGTCGCGAGCCACGGCGTCACCTTGCCACTCTGGAGCGAGTTAACGAACTCGAGCGTCTCGTACGTCACGCCCACCGAATAGGGCGCCGACGACGGGATGAACGGGTTGAACGTGCAGGGCCAGAGCATGCCCTGCTCGTTGGCCAGGTTCAGCGGCACCTGCGTCGCCGCGCCCGCCGTGCTCGAGGCGAGCACACCGGGAGTTACCGCTATGCAGGCCCCCGCGACCAGTGCGAGCGCTGAACTGAACAGGCCCGCCCGTATCTTTTTCCTCACAGTGAAACTCCTCCCTAGTGGGAATCCGCGAATCCCCAGTTCACATTGCGCTCGGCGCACCGTTTGATCGCAGGACATTACTGCCCGACGAGTCGCTGATGGCACCGCCCACGAAGTCACAATATGTGAACTCTTAACATCTAGCAACCCAAAAGTGAGAGAATTTAACAAAACCTGTTAAATCGGCGCGAACTATTCTCACCTCTCACCATCGGGGTGCGGTCGCGCGGTGGCATCAGGCGCTGAGGGTGACCTTGTTAAGCACCGGTGAGGTGTCGATCGCCCGGCCCCGGCGCTGCCCCAGGCGAAGGGCGAGCACCTGACCGAGGATGACCCCGAACAATCCAGTGGACCAATTGGCGCTCGCGCCGGGCAGCACGATCTCGGCGTCAGCGGCGAGGCTGCGGCGACTCGGGGGGCGGATCACGACGGTCGCCGCGCCCAGACGTCGGCTCGTCGAGAGCACCTCGTCAGCGATGGCGTCACTGACCTCGTCGGTGACCACGAGTATCGTCGCCGTAGCTTCGCCATCGGCGCCGATCGGTCCGTGGAGGAAGTCGGCGACGGAGAACGCCTCGGCGCGCACCCCCGTGACCTCGCGAACCTTGAGGGCGACCTCGCTGGCCGCCGCGTAGCCCACCCCGCGACCGAGGAACGTGAGGCCGCGCGGCACGTCGAGCAGGTCCACCGGCAGCGACGCGCCGAGCGCCCAGTCGACAACGGCGTCGACTGCGTCGGCCAGGTCGTCAATGCCCTCCAGGGGCGCGCGACGAAGGGCGCCGACCAACTGACTGAGGGCATGCCAGGTGGCCGAGAAGGTCTTGGTGGAGGCGATCGCCCTCTCCGGTCCGGCCGCGAGATCGATCGTGAGTTCGGCCGCGCGACCGAGCGGCGAGTCGGGATCATTGGTCAGTGCGGCGCTGGGCCGCCCCTGCGCACGTGCCACGGCGACGACCTCGCCCATCCCCGGCGATCGACCCGACTGGGAGATGGCGAGCACGCCCGCGCCGGCAAGTCGTATCGGACTCACACCCTCGAAGAGCGACGGAGCGGCCAGGGCGACGAGGAGTCCGCACTCCTGACCCGCCACGTACTGGAAGTAGCGCGCGGCGTTGTCCGACGAGCCGCGCGCGGCGACCAGAGCGTGGGTCACCGACGCCCACGAACCCGCGACGCGTTCGGCCTGCGTCGCTCCCGCCGCGGCGCGTGAGCGCAGTACAGCGCCCTGGGACCTGATCTCATCTTCGAAGTGCGTCGTCATCGGGTCCCACCACAGGTTCGTTAGATGCACGTAGCGTAGCGGCGCTCTTCGCGCCCGTCGTTCCCGCTACGAGTCCACCATGTGAAAGAGCCGCAGGGCTCCGCGCATCGTCGCCAGATTATCGTTCACCACCACGCGCACTCCCACATCACCGAAGTCCGATGGCTCGACGTGGCGGGCGTTACCCCCGGCGAAGTGGATCACGTCAGCCGAAAATTCGGTGCAGAAGCCGGCTACGGCCTCGTGCAGTCGTTCGCGCCATCGAACCGCGTCGGCCGCCCGCGACGGCTCGCCCAGGGCCTCGTCGTAGGTTTCGCCGTCGACGAACATCTCGGCGCCAACGTCGCGAATCTTCACCGGGTGTCCGTCGACGACTAGCGCAATACCAAAGCCGGTTCCTAGTGTGAAGACCAGTTCCACGTGGCGCCCCTCGGTACAGCCGTAAGCCGCCAACGTGGCGTCGTTGACGACGCGAACGTCACGATGGGTCGCTGCGCGCAACGCCGCCTGCAGATCGAAGTCGCGCCACTGGATTTCGATGTCCGGGTCCACTGGTGTCGTGATTCCACCCACGCGCGCCAGATTGCCCGGCTCGAGCACCCGGCCCTCGACCATATCCCCCGGAAAGCCCACGCCGACTCGGTCACAGCCACGCTCATCGATCTGGCGGACGACGACCTCGATCAAGCGCGACGGCGGACACGGGTAGGGGGTGGGCACCGTCTGCAGCGGTTCGACAAGTTCACCGCGCTCGTCTAACACGCAGAGCTTGATCGAGGTCGCACCGATGTCAACCGACAAGATGGCCTCGCGCACGTCGCGCGACGAAAGAGTCACGCAGGCAGTGTAGAGAGTCTCGCTTCGCCCGAGGAGCCAGCGCTACCTAGACTCGCGCTCGTCGTGGATCCTTCGCCCCCCGCCCTCGAAACCCCCACCACTGTCATCATGACGCGCGCGGGATTCGCCGCGACGGCGCTGAGCTTCATCCTCATCGGCGCGAGCGCGTCGCTACTCGGCCCCCTGCTCATCACTTTCGGGCAGCGGTTCCAAATCTCGCCCGCCGTCGCAGGCCGGATCCTCAGCGTCTTCTTCGCCGGCGCTCTCCTGGGCGTCGTCCCCGGATGGCTCGGCGTCAAGCGCCTCGCGGGCGGGAGGGTCTTGCGCGTTGCCTTGCTCGTCATCGCCCTCGGAGCGGGCGGAGCGTCATTCGCGACGCGCTGGAGTCTCCTCCTCGCGAGCATCTTCATCCTGGGACTCGGCTTCGGCGCGGTCACGATCACGGTCAACACGTTGCTCGCGCGTACGCCCGAGGTTGGTCGCGCGGTTCGCCTAAGTGTCGCCAACGCGGCCTATGGCGTGGGGGCGATCATCACGCCGCTAGTCCTCGCGGCCATCAAGCCCGCCCACTACCCCGGCGTCTTCGCGACGCTCGCAGTCCTCTCCGCGCTGCTCGCAGTCGCGACCGGCGGAGTGCACGCGCGACCGCATCGCGAAGAGTCGCGCGTGCGCTCGAGCATCGACGCCGCGAGACGCCGCCGGATTCTCGCGACGTTCATCGTCGCCTATGTGTTCTACGAAGCGCTCGAGTCGAGCTCGTCGGGGTGGATGGCCAGTCAGTTGCACGGCGCGGGCTACAGCGACCACGTGGCGATCGTGGTCACCGCGGGCTTTTGGATCGGCATGACCGTGATTCGATCCCTAGGAGGTGTCTTACACCGTCTCTTCTCGGCGCAGGCCGTCGTCCTCGGCAGCCTCATCCTCGCGATCATCGCGGGGCTGTCCATTTCCTCGAGCGCCGTCGCGCCGGTCGGCTATCCCGCGCTGGGGATGATCCTGGCGTCAGTCTTTCCGATGGGCCTGATGTGGTTTTCGATCGTCACCCCCCACGACAGCGACGGCATGTCGCTGCTCATCCTCTTCAACATGGCTGGCGGCATCCTCGGTCCCGGGGCGATCGACCTCCTCGTCGCACATCAGGGGGTGCGGGTCGTCCCCTTCGCGATCGCCGTACTGGCGTGCGTCGACCTGGCGCTCTTCGCGAGCGTGCTGCGCTTTGGCCGCAGCGCGACGTCGAGCTGACTCACCTCAGGGTGGGGACTGCGATCCGCTGGGTCGCGTGTACAAGGAGGACGCCGAAGCTGACGCCGGTCAGGGCCTGGGCGAGGAAGAGCACGTGCAGTAAGGCGAGCAGATCGATCGCGGCGAGCAACAGTCCCGCGAGCTCGAGGATTAGCCAGAGCGCGTCGTGGCGGAACCCGCGGAGCTGTCGGTAGAGCCAAACGGAGGCGAGCGGTTCAAAAGCCATGACCGTGATGCCCGCCGCCATGTGAACGTGGCGGAGCGTTGAATTCATCGTGTAGCCGTACGTGCTGAAAAGGGCGAGCACGCTCACGAGTGCGTAGGCGCGAAGTATCGCGCGCAGGACGATCCGCGCTCGCGTATCGGTGGGAGTGGCTCGCGCCGCCATCACGGCGAGGGCCGCGCTGCCGGCAAAGGCGAGCGAGTAGGGAATCGCGGTGCGAATGTGGATGCCGTAGTTGCTCAGTCCCGCTTCGTTCCACTTGAGCACTAACCCTGGGTGCAGTGCGAGGCAGACTCCGACGAAGACGAGCAAGGTCAACTGGCTGTACAACGCGTAAGTGTACGCACGGCTCACACACCAAGCGTAGGGTCGTCCCTCAGACGGAACGGTTGCGGCCGATGCCGCCACGCGCCAGAAATACGGGCCGGCGGCGACAGCGCGCAGCGGGCCTTAGCGCCCAGTGCGGCGGACGAAGGAGACGGCCGGCCCCGTGGTGGAGGTGATGGGATTCGAACCCACTGCCTCTACATTGCGAACGTAGCGCTCTACCAATTGAGCTACACCCCCGAGGGATCACCAGTTTAACCCAGGGCGTAGCGGGGCGATGTCGCGTGGGCCCAGCCCGATCCCGCGACGTGCTCGTAGTCCTCGTACTGCTCGTAGCGCTCGTAACCACCGGCCGCGTGGCCACGCCCGTCCTCGTCGTCGTCGCGATAGAGCGGCTCGACCGGAGCGAGGTGGCGCGAACGTCCCAGTCCCACCGACGCCTCGGACAGGTACCCCTGGGAGAGGGCGAAGAGGGCCAGGGCGAGGTAGCAGACGTCGGCCAGCCAGGTCACGACGGCGAGGTCGAAGACCAGCGAGATACCCGACACCAGTGCCGCCGCGGTGATGACGAACGTCGCCAGAGCCAAGCGGGTGATCATGACCCGCCGACGCCGGCGCATCGAGCGTGCAGCTCGCACCGGCTCGTGACGGGTCTCGAGAGGCAACTCGCGCGGCACCGCGGAGTAGGCCGAGGCGTAGCGGTTCTCGCGCACCGGTCGAGATGTCTCAGTGCGGTCGTAGTCGTAGTCCTCGCTCCACTCCTGCCAGGACTGGCGCGACTCCAGTGACCGGTAGGTGTCATCGTCCTTGACAACGGTCAGACGCGGACGCGCGGGGCGAGCCTCGGCAACCGGCGCGCGGCGAACGGGCGCGGGCTGTGCCGAGGCGTACTCGTCGAGGCGGTAGGCGGGCTCGACGGCGTATCCCTGGCGGCTGAGAACCTCGTGCTCGGCGTGGAAGTGGTCGATCGATCGATCCGATCCCATGTCACGAATCTTTCGCACGACGACGGGGGCGAGAAACACGATCCACGCCAGAGCGAGGATGACCAGGATCATTCGGCGAACTCCCCAAGTAATCCACGTGACATTGCCGTCAAATGTACTGCCGAAGATTTCGAAAATGGTGGATGTTAGGCCTCGTGGAGGCCACATTCCATCGTGGCCGATCCCGCCCAGCGTCCCGAACGTCGATCGCGGGCGTCGAGGGGCTTCTGAGTGACGGGCGCACAGCCGATCGACGCGTAGCCCTCGCTCCACAGTGGGTGCGTCGGTAAATCGTTCGCCGTGAGGTAGTAACTCACGTCGTCATCGCTCCACGTGGCGAGCGGATTGACCTTAACCAACTCGAACTTCTCGTCCCAGGAGACGACGGGCATCTGCGCACGCGTCACCGCGTCCACTCGCTTAACCGCGGTGACCCACGCGTCGCGACCAGCGAGGGCCTTTCGCAGCGGCTCGACCTTACGCGCGGCGCAGCAGCCGGTCTCACCGCACACCGGCGCCGACGCGGGCGCCGTGGTGACCACGACGTTGAGCGACCAGTCGCGCTCGAGGCGGCGCATGAACTCGAGCGTTTCGGGGAAGTGTCCACCGGTGTCGAGAAAGATGATCGGAGTGTTCGCACGCACCTCACGAACCATGTGCAACAGCGCAACGTCCTCGAAGGAGCAGGCCATGGCCACGTCGGAGTAGTTGACGAACACCCAATCGAGGATCTCGTGCGGGCTGGCGTGCTCGAGACGCGCCGCGGCCTTCGTCAGGTGCTCTAGTAGTCTGGGCTCTGCTGAAATCATGGGTCTCCCGAGATATCTCTACTATAATCTAGTGGATTAATAGAGTATCCCGGGAGTTCCCTTAGTCATGACTGTCACCCCTCTGCGCACTCACCCCTCCCTCGACCACCTCGACGCCCTCGAATCCCAGGCGATGTTCATCCTGCGCGAGGTCGCGGCCGAATGCGAGAGGCCGGTGCTGCTCTTTTCCGGTGGCAAGGACTCCGCCGTCTTGTTGCACCTCGCCGTCAAGGCCTTCAGCCCCCAGCGGCTCCCCTTCCCGGTCATGCACGTCGACACCGGCCAGAACTTCCCCGAGGTCCTCGAGTTCCGCGACCGCACGGTCGAGCGCCTCGGCGCGCGCCTCGTTGTAGCCAGCGTGCAGGACTCAATCGACAAGGGCCGCGTGGTCGACCCCGGCCCGCTCGGCAGCCGCAACCGGCTCCAGAGCGTGACCCTGCTCGACGCGATCACCGAGCACGGATTCGACGCCGCCTTCGGTGGTGCGCGCCGCGACGAGGACAAGGCGCGGGCCAAGGAGCGGATCCTCTCCTTTCGCAACAGCTTCGGCCAGTGGGACCCACGCGCCCAGCGCCCCGAGCTCTGGCAGCTCTACCAGGGCCGCGTGAACCACGGCGAGCACCTGCGGGCCTTTCCGCTCTCGGACTGGACCGAACTCGACGTCTGGCAGTACATCGAGCGCGAACGCATGGATCTGCCCTCCATCTACTTCGCGCACCGGCGCGAAGTGCTGCGCCGCGACTCGATGTGGCTCGCGGTCGGGCCCCACGTGGTGCCGCGCGAGGGCGAGACGACCGAGTGGAAAACCGTGCGCTTTCGCACCGTCGGCGACGCCAACTGCACCGGCGCCGTCGAGTCGAGCGCTGACACGCTCGCGGCGATCGTTCACGAGGTCTCAACCGCCAACGTCTCTGAGCGCGGCGCGACGCGCGCCGACGACCGCTTCAGCGAGACCGCGATGGAAGACCGCAAGCGCGAGGGCTACTTCTAAATGGGCGAGACCACCATGGACCTGCTACGCCTGGCGACGATCGGTTCGGTCGACGACGGCAAGTCGACCTTGATCGGCCGATTGCTAGTCGACACCCGCCAGCTCTTCGACGACCAGCTCGACGCGGTCGTGCACGCCTCGCAAAAACGCGGCGTCGGCGATCTCGACCTCAGCTTCGTGACCGACGGGCTGCGCGCCGAGCGCGAGCAGGGCATCACCATCGACGTCGCCTACCGCTACGCGGCCACGCCCACACGAAAGTTCATCATCGCGGACTGCCCTGGCCACGTCCAGTACACGAGGAACATGGCCACCGGCGCCTCAACCGCCGACCTCGCGCTCGTCGTCGTCGACGTCAGCCACGGCCTCAAGGAGCAGACGCGCCGCCACCTGGTAATCGCCGCCCTGCTCGGCGTGCGCAGCCTCGTCGTCGCGGTGAACAAGATGGACAGCGTCAACTGGTCGCCCACCGCCTACCAGGGCGTGGTCGACGAGGTCGACACCATCGCCGCCGAGCTGGGATTCTCGAGTCACCTGTGCGTGCCAGTCTCGGCCCTCTATGGTGACAACGTCGTCGACCCCTCCACCGAGAGCCCGTGGTACGACGGTCCGACGGTACTGGCGGCCCTCGAGGCCGCCGACGCCGGCGTCTGGGAGAGCGCCAGCGCCGCGCGCTTGCCGATCCAGTGGGTCCTGCGCCAAGACGGCGGCGGGCGCACCTACGCCGGCATGATGAACGGCGGCACGCTCAGCGTCGGCGACACGTTGACCCTGCTGCCGGCGGGCGTAACGACGACCGTGACCGCGATCCGCTCGGGCACCGGAGAGCGCGACGACGCCGTCGCCGGGCTCTCGGTCGACGTGGCCCTCGCGGAGGACACCGACGCCGGGCGCGGCGACCTGCTCGCGATCGCTCCCCTGCCGCGGGTCACCCGCGAGATCGACGCGACCATCTGCTGGTTCGGCGACGCCCCCCTCGAGGCGGGACACCGCCTTCGCGTCAAGCACACCACACGCACCACCCCGGCGCGCGTGGCCTCGCTCGACGGAGTGATCGACATCGGCACGCTCAACGTCGAGGCGACCAATGAGCTCTCGACCAACGAGATCGGCCTGGCGCGTCTGGCGACCGCTGACGCGCTCGCGGTCGACGACTACCGCGACAACCGCGTGACCGGCAGCTTCGTCTTGATCGACGAGGTGACCAACGCGACGGTGGCCGCCGGCATGGTCGGACGCGCCTCGTTCCTCGCCTAGGCCCTCTCGAAGCGCCGGTACCAGTAGACCTCATCGGTGAAGCCCAGACGCCGATAGAGCTGTTCCGGACGACCGCCGTCGAGCGCGTTGATCACGTGCGAGCGCGCCGGCGTCGACTTCACCCAGGCCGCCAGCGCGCCCGAGCCCACGCCGCAGCCGCGGCGGGTCGGGTCGCTCGCGAGCAGGTAGGCCGTCACGTCCTCACCGCGATAGGCCGCGAGGATCGCCGCCACCTCGCCGTGCACTTGAACGAGGTAAAAGTCCGCCAGGTCACGCTCGCCCTCGCGCGTGGCCATCTCGCGGGCCAGGTCGTCCTCGCTCGGGGGCGAGCCGTCAGCGAAGTAGGTGAGCTTGCGCCAGGCGAAGTCCACGGGATCGCGCGCCGGTTTCAGCACCAGCCCCGCGGGCGCTACCGCGCGCACCTCGCCCACCAGCGCGCGATACGTCGTCGCGGGTCCCGCCTCGTACCCCGCGTTCGCGAGCCTCGGGGTCAGAGGCTCATCGCGCTGGCGGACTTCAACCCACACCTGGGTGGCATCGTCGGCCAGTAGCACCGCGACGTCGCCGTCGGACAGGTCATCGACGCCGACGATGGCGCGACGCGCGCCGCCGAGCGTCGCGAGAGCCCCATAGGGGCGCGGCTCCACGAGGTATCCCATCGAGGGCGCTGGTGTCCAGTAGCGACTGCGCACCGCCGCGGCCACCGCGTCGTGGTCGCGGTGGCTCTCGTCCACGTCAGAATTGGATCAGCATCGCGAGCAGGGCGACCGCGATGATCGCGAGCAGCGTGTCGACTGAGCGCACGAGCTGTCGTCCCCGCTCGGGCGAGGCGACGCCGTCGTGATCGATCACCTCGGCGACCACCCGCTCGAGCGGCAGGGTGCGCGCCTCGAGGTGGCCGGCCGCGGCGAGGTAGCAGAGGATCCCGACGATGATCCACGGGCGCGTCAGCGACACGTCGCTGGTTCCCGAGAGCGACATCGCGAGCCCCGTGAGGGGCAGGATGTGCACCAGCCGGGCCGCCCAGTTACGCCGCCGGGGAAAGCGGGTCCTCTGGGTCGAGCTGTCGGCGCCGCGCACGATGGCCATGGCGCTCGAGCGCATCACGACCAGAACGGTCAGGCTCGCGACCGCGACCACCACGTGAATAAGAAAGAGCAGGTCGTAGCCGACCGTGACGCCGATCATCCTTCCGACAGTAACTGCTCGGCCGCGTGATACGGGTCAGTGCGCAACGCAACGATCTCTTCGAGCGCGCGCTCGTAGGCCTCACCGTGGGCGAGATCGGCCACACGTGCTCGTAGGGATGCGGCAATGACCTGATCGAGCCCGCGCGCCGCCTGGCGGCGCCGGTGCTCGCCTAGGCGACCCTCGGCGAGGAACTGCGCGTGCGACGAGATCGCCTCGAGAAGCCCCTCCACCCCGTCGCCGGTCGTGGCGATGGCCTCGAGGATCGGCGGGCGCCACTCGTAGGGCCCGCCGAGGTCCAGCATCTGCTCGAGGTCGCGGCGCGTCTCGGCCACCCCGGCACGGTCGGCCTTGTTGATGACGAAGATGTCGGCGACCTCGAGCAGGCCCGCCTTGTTCGCCTGCATGGCGTCGCCCCAGCCCGGGTTAGTCACCACCACCGTCGTGTCCGCAGCCGAGGCGACGTCGACCTCCATCTGGCCGACGCCGACGGTCTCGACGAGAGCAACGGCGAAGCCCACCGCGCCGAGCACCCTCAGTGCGTCGGGCACCGCGAGACTGAGCCCGCCCAGGTTGCCGCGCGTCGCCATCGAGCGGATGAACACGGCGTCGTTGGTGGCATGGCTCTGCATGCGGATGCGATCGCCCAGGATCGCCCCGCCCGAGAACGGCGACGACGGGTCCACGCAGAGCACGCCGACTTCCTTACAGGAGATCGCGCCGAGGCCCCCGCGCGCGAGCAGTGCCGCGATCAACGTGTCGGTCAGCGTCGACTTGCCCGCGCCGGGCGGGCCGGTGAGGCCGACCACGTAGGGCGCGGCCGTGCGATAGGCCAGCGCGGCGACCTCACGCTGGCGCTCGCCGCCCGACTCGACATAGGTGATCAGTCGGGCCAGGGCCGTGCGCGATCCCGTCGCGGCGCCGGCCATCAGTTCAACGGGGTCGCGCGCGATCACGCGAGCTCCACCGTCGCGCCCAGGGAGCGCAGCTGACCCACGAAGTCCTCGTAGCCGCGCGCGATGTGCTCGTATCCCGCCACGCGCGTCTCGCCCTCGGCGACCAGGCCGGCCAGGACCAGTGCGGCCCCGGCGCGGATGTCGCTCGCGCGCACGTCAGTGCCCGTCAGGTGGTCGACGCCGCGAATCACCGCGTGATGCCCGGCCGTCTGGATGTCGGCGCCGAGACGGATCAGCTCGTCGACGTAGCGAAAGCGTCCGGTGAAGAGGTTCTCGGTGACCACCGAGACGCCGTCGGCGACGGAGAGCACCGTCGTGATCAGGGGCTTGTAGTCGGTGGCCACGCCGGGATAGGGCAACGTCGCCACGTCACACGCCAGCGGGCGACGCGCGCCGACGACGCTCACCCCCGGTCCAGACTCGTCCACCAGAGCGCCCATGGACTCGAGCTTGCGCAGCAGCATCTCCATGTGCTCGGCGCGCGCGTCGACGACGCGTACCTCGCCGCCGGTGATTAGTCCGGCCGCCAGATAGGTTGCGGTCACGACGCGGTCGCTGATCACCTCGTGGTCGGTCGGCGTCAATTCGGCGACGCCGTCGATGGTGAGCCGCGACGTGCCCAGGCCCTCGATGCGCGCGCCCATCGCGATCAGCTGACGTCCCAGGTCCTCGACCTCGGGCTCGCGCGCGGCGTTGTCGATCACCGAACGGCCCTCGGCGAGCACGCAGGCCATCATCAGGTTGTCAGTCGCGGTGTGGCTCGGATACTCGAGCGTGATACGCGTCGCGTGCAGACGCTCTCGCGTGCGGCGCGCGCGGATCGAGGTGCGGTCGTTCTCGAAAGTCGTGCCCATCGCACCGAGTCCCTCGGTGTGAAAGTTGATGGGTCGCTGGCCGAAGTCGTCTCCGCCGGGCAGGGCCATCGACGCCTCCCCACAGCGCGCGAGCAGCGGTCCGAGCACGACGATCGAGGCGCGCATCGCCTCGAAGAGGTGAGCCGGAGCTACCGGGTGCAGGTCCGCGGCGTCGGGCACGTCGATCACCAGCTCGTGCGGCGCGCTCGTGACCTCACATCCGAGCGCCACGAGCAGCTCGCTCATCCTCGCGACATCGGTGATGTCGGGGACATTGCCGAGCCAGTGCCGGCCCGAGGCCAGCAGGCAGGCCGCCATCTGCTTGAGGACCGCGTTCTTGGCGCCGCGGGCGCGCACCTCGCCCGCGAGGGGGCCTGCGGCCTTGACCAGGAGAGAACTCACCCATCAAGTATGGCCGAGGCGCGGTGGGCCCCGGTCCGATGAGGACACCGGGGTATTCTGCCTACGTGCAACCACCATCGCGGCCGGACCGCAATATCGCCCTGGAATTGATTCGCGTCACCGAGGCGGCGGCTATCGCCGCGGCCCGCTGGGCCGGACGCGGCGACAAGAACGCCGCCGACGGCGCGGCCGTGGACGCCATGAGGTTCGTCCTGGGCGCCGTCGCCATGGATGGCATCGTCGTGATCGGCGAAGGCGAGAAGGACGAGGCGCCGATGCTCTACAACGGCGAGCACATCGGCGATGGTCGCCCGCCGCTGGTGGACGTCGCGGTGGACCCCATCGACGGCACGACGCTCACCGCAACCGGGCGCAAGGGCGCGCTGAGTGTTATCGCGCTCGCCGAGCGAGGCACGATGTTCAATCCGGGTCCGTGCGTCTACATGAAAAAGGTGGCCGTCGGCCCGCGCGGGCGTGGCGCCATCGACATCAACGCCACCCCAACCGAAAATCTTCAGGAGCTGTCGCGCCGACTCAAGAAGCCGATCCAGGAGCTGGGGGTCGTCATCTTGGACCGGCCGCGCCACGACGAGTTGATCGCCGAGGTGCGCGAGGCCGGGGCGCGGATCCTGCTCATTTCCGACGGCGACGTCGCCGGCGCCATCGCGACGGGCTGGCCCAACTCGGGCGTCGACGTGCTCTTCGGCATCGGCGGCACCCCCGAAGGCGTCATCGCCGCGGCCGCCATCAAGGGACTCGGCGGCGAGATCCAGGGCGTCCTGCACCCGCGCGACGACGACGAAAGAGCCACCGCCGAAGCCCTGGGCTACGACCTGACCCGCGTGCTCACCACCGACGACCTCGTGGCGAGCGAGGACTGCTTCTTCGCCGCGACCGCGGTAACCGACGGCGACTTCCTGCGCGGCGTGCGCTTTTACGACTTCGGTGCGACGACCCAATCCCTAGTCGTGCGTTCGGGTTCGGGCACCGTACGCACCGTCGAGACCTTCCACCGCCACGACAAGCTCTCCGAGTTCACCAACGCCGGATTCTGACCCGTTGCGCGAGCGCTCGCGCGCACGTAGTCTCCGCGTAGGAGCATCGTCGGACAAGGAGGGTTGTCATGCACGTATCTGACCTATTGGCCGTGAAGGGCCGCGAGGTCGCCACGATCTCCCAGGAGCGCACGGTGGCCGACGCGCTGGCCGTCTTGCGCGAGCACGGTATCGGCGCGATCGTCGTCACCTCGTCAGTGGCGCCGCTGTCGGGCATCGTCTCAGAGCGCGACATCGTGCGCGCGCTCGCCGTCCACGGCGCCGCCGCCCTCGACATGGCGGTGTCGGACCTGATGAGCACGACGGTCACGACCTGCGCCGAGGAGACCTCGGTGGACGAGCTGATGGCGCTGATGACCGAACGGCGGATCCGTCACGTGCCGGTCGTCGTCGACGCGGCCCTGGTAGGGCTGGTCTCCATCGGCGACGTCGTCAAAGCGCGCGTGGATGAGCTCGAGCGCGAGCGCCGCGAGCTGATCGACTACGTGAACGCCCGCTAGCTATTTGGCGGCCGCGCGCAGGCGCAGTTCCGCGCGCGCAAGCGCCGCGTGCGCGGCCAGGTGCGGCGCGTGGTCATCGGGATTGGCCGCGGTGCTCGAGGCCAGTTCGGCCTCGAGACGGTCCTTGGCCGCCTGCGCGCGCGCCACATCGATGTCAGCGACGTTCTCGGCCACCCCGGCGAGCACGGTGACCAGGGTCACCCCCTCACCAGCCGTACCCACCTGGAAGTAGCCGCCGTGCACGGCGAAGGCGATCTCGCCCTCGGGGGTCTGCACGCGCACCACGCCAGGCACGACGTCGCCCACCGTGGCCGTGTGCCCGGGCAAGACCATGAACTCGCCGGCGCTCGAGCGCGCCACGACGGACGTCGCCTCGCCGGCAAAGAGGGCGGCCTCGGGGGTCACGATCTCGACGCGCAGGGTGGCCACGATCAGCTGTTCTCGAGCTCGTGGGCCTTGCGCAGCACGCCCTCGGCGCCGCCGACGTTGAGGAACGCCTGCTCCGGGTACTGGTCGAGGTCGCCCTTGACGAGAGCCTCGAAGGACTCGATGGTCTCCTCGACCGGTACGTAGATGCCGTCGATGCCGGTGAAGACCTTGGAGACGAACATCGGCTGGGACAAGAAGCGCTGGATCTTGCGCGCGCGCGTCACCGTGATGCGGTCGTCCTCGGAGAGCTCGTCGAGACCGAGGATCGCGATGATGTCCTGGAGCTCCTTGTTGCGCTGGAGGACCTGCTGGACCTGGCGGGCGACTGCGTAGTGGCGGTCGCCGACGACCTCGGGGGCGAGGATGTTCGACGTCGAGGTGAGCGGGTCAACCGCCGGGTAGATGCCCAGCGCCGCGATCTGGCGGCTCAGCTCGGTGGTCGCGTCGAGGTGGGTGAACGTCGTAAACGGCGCGGGGTCGGTGTAGTCGTCCGCCGGCACGTAAACGGCCTGGAGCGACGTAATTGAACGGCCCCTGGTGGAGGTGATGCGCTCCTGGAGCTCGCCCATCTCGTCGGCCAGCGTCGGCTGGTAACCCACCGCGCTCGGCATGCGCCCGAGCAGGGTCGAGACCTCCGAGCCAGCCTGGACGAAGCGGAAGATGTTGTCGACGAAGAGCAGCACGTCCTGGTTCTTCACGTCGCGGAAGTACTCGGCCATGGTGAGGGCGGCCAAGGCCACGCGCAAGCGGACCCCCGGCGGCTCGTCCATCTGGCCGTAGACGAGGGCGGCCTTCTCGATGACGCCGGACTCCTTCATCTCGAGCAGGAGGTCGGTGCCCTCGCGGGTGCGCTCGCCCACGCCGGCGAAGACCGACACGCCGCCGTGCTGGAGAGCCACGCGGTTGATCATCTCCATGATCAACACCGTCTTGCCCACGCCGGCCCCGCCGAAGAGGCCGATCTTGCCGCCCTGGACGTAGGGCTCGAGCAGGTCGATGACCTTGATGCCGGTCTCGAACATCTGGGCGCGCGGTTCGAGCTGGTCGAAGGCCGGCGGGTTGCGGTGGATCTCCCAGCGGTCCTCAACCGGGCCGATGTCGTCGGTGTCGAGGGGCTGGCCGAGCACGTTGAAGACGTGGCCGAGCACGGCCTCGCCCACCGGCACGGTGATACCGCGGCCGGTCTGGCGCACGACGGCGCCGCGCACGAGTCCGTCGGTGGGCTTCATGCACACGCAGCGCACGCGGCCGTCACCGATCTGCTGGGCGACCTCGCCCACCACCGTGATCGTCACACCGTCGAGCACGAGGTCCATCTCGACCGCGTGGTTGATCTCGGGGAGAGCGTGCGGCGGGAACTCGACGTCGACCACCGGGCCGGCGATCGCGACGACGCGACCCGTCTCCAGGTTGGTCCGTTCGGGTGCCATTGTCATTGCTATCTCACTTTCCCGAGCGGAGCGCTTCGGCGCCGCCCACGATTTCCATGATTTCGGTCGTGATCGAGTCCTGTCGGGCCCGGTTCATGATGCGCTTGAGGTTCAGAGCCAGATCGTCGGCGTTCTCGGTCGCCGCGGCCATGGCGCGTTGCTGAGAGATGTGAAAGGAGGCCGCGCCGTCGAGCAGGGCCGTGAAGATCTCGCTCTCGAGGGCCCGCGGCGCGAGAAAGAACAGCAGTTCCTCGACCTCGGGCTCAAACTCGGTGTAGCCCACAAGCTTGTGGGGGGCCTCCTCGACGGGCGCCTCGGGCGCCGTGAGGGGCAGCAACTGAGCCACCTCGACGCTCTGAGACGCCGAGGAGTGGAACACCGTCGAGACCATCAAGATCTGCTGGACCTCGCCGTCGATGAAGGGAGCAGCGATAACGCCGGCCACCTCGCGCGCGTCGGCGAAGGTCGGCCGGTCGGCGAAGCCGACAAAGGTCTCTTCGACGCTGAGCCCGCGAAAGCGCAGGAAGGCGGTGGCCTTCTTGCCCACCGCGAAAAGTCGCACCGTGGTGCCTTCGCTCTGGAGACGGCGCACCAGGCGCTCGGCCGCGCGAAGAGTCGAGGCGTTGTAGGCGCCCGAGAGTCCCCGGTCACCGGTGATGACGAGCACCGCGGCGCTGGCCACGTGCTCGGGCTGGACGAGGAGCTTCTTGGCCGCGACGGGGTCGCCCTTGGCGGCCTCGATGATGATGCGCCGCATCCCGTCGCGATAGGGACGATTGGCCGCAATACGCGACTGGGCGCGCGGGATCTGCGAGGCGGCGATCAACTCCATCGCCTTGGTGATCTTTCGCGTGTTGTCAACCGACTTGATGCGTCGGCGCAACACCCGTTCCTGTCCACCGGCCACGGCTCCTCCTCTCCTTCCGAGACCTAGCGGGTGACCGCGAAGCCGTCGGCAAAGGAGCGCAGGGCAGCGTCCATGACGTCGCCCTCGGGCAACGTGCCGGTTGTACGGATGTGCTCGAGCAGGTCGGCGTGGCGCGCGCGAAACGTCGTGAGCAGCTCGGACTCGAAGCGGCGCACGTCCTCGACAGGAATCGCGTCGAGCCAGCCGCGCGTGCCCGCGTAGATGGCCACGCACTGCTCCTCGACGGGCATCGGGGCGTTAAGGCCCTGCTTCAAGAGCTCGGTCAGGCGATATCCGCGGTCCAGCTGGGCCTGGGAGGACTTGTCGAGCTCGGAGCCAAACGTCGCGAAGCTCTCGAGGTCGCGGAACTGGGCGAGGTCGATCTTGAGCGTTCCGGCGACCGCTTTCATCGCCTTGATCTGGGCCGCGCCGCCGACGCGCGACACCGAGTTGCCCACGTTGATCGCCGGGCGCACACCCGAGTAGAACAGGTCAGACTCGAGGAAGACCTGGCCGTCGGTGATCGAGATCACGTTGGTCGGGATGTAGGCCGAGATGTCGCCGGCCTTGGTCTCGATGATCGGCAGCGCGGTGAGAGAGCCCCCGCCCATCTCGTCGGAGAGCTTGGCGGCGCGCTCGAGCAGGCGGCTGTGCAGGTAGAAGACGTCACCGGGGTAGGCCTCGCGACCCGGCGGGCGGCGCAGCAGCAGCGAGATCTGGCGGTAGGCCTCGGCCTGCTTGGAAAGGTCGTCGTAGACGACGAGGGCGTGCTCGCCCTTGTCCATCCACTGCTGGCCGATCGCACATCCCGCGTAGGGCGCGAGGAACTTGAACGGCGCCGGGTCCCCAGCCGAGGCGACGACGACGACCGTGTAGTCGAGCGCGCCGTGGTCTTCGAGGGTCTTGACCGTCTGGGCCACCGAGGAGTTCTTCTGACCGATGGCGACGTAGATGCACTTCACGCCCTGGCCCTTCTGGTTCAAGATCGTGTCGATGGCGACGGTGGTCTTGCCGGTCTTGCGGTCGCCGATGATCAGTTCGCGCTGGCCGCGGCCGATCGGGGTCATCGCGTCGATAGCCTTGATGCCGGTCTGGAGGGGCTCGCTGACCGGCTGGCGGCCGATGATGCCGGGGGCTTGGACCTCCATGCGGCGGGTCTCGGGGTTCACGAGCGGTCCCTTGCCGTCAATGGGCTCGCCGAGTGCGCTGACCACGCGACCGATCAGCGCGTCGCCCACCGGCATCGAGAGGATGCGGCCGGTCGCGCGCACGATCTGTTCTTCCTCGATCTTGTCAACTGAGCCGAGCACGACGGCGCCGATGGTCTCCTCGTCGAGGTTCATCGCGAGTCCCACCGTGCCGTCTTCGAACTCGAGGAGCTCGTTGACCTTGGCCGAGGGCAGGCCCGAGACGCGCGCGATGCCGTCTCCGACCTCGACCACGCGCCCGACCTGCTCCGCGGCGACCGCCGGGTTGAAGTCGGTGACGTACTTCTTCAGTGCGTCCGTAATCTCGGTGGCGCTGATAGTGAGCTCTGTCATCACAGTGTCCTTTTGGTTATTCGTTGCTTGAGAGGGAGTCATAGAGGCGGCCCTGGGCCAACGCGTCGTGCAGCACGCCGAGGCGTCCGCGCGTCGTCGCATCGAGGCGCAGGTCGCCCACTTCGACCAGGACGCCGCCGAGCAGCGAGGCATCGTCGACCTCGAGCAGCTCGACCGAGTGACCGGTCAAGGTCGAGAGCGACGTCGACAGCTCGTCGCGGCTGGTCTCGTCGAGGGCTCGCGCGCTGTGCACGCGCGCCACGCGCCAGTCGTGGGCCCGGGCGACAAAGTCAACCAGGAAGTCGAGGGTGCCCACCAAGTCTCGCGGGCGTCCGCCCTCGACCACGAAGCGCGCTAGGGCGAGCGTCGTGTCATCGACGCGGCCCTCGAGGAGCTGGTCAGTCGCCCCCCGGCGTGCCGCCAGATCCGCGTCGCGGTCCAGGAGGAGCCGGCGCAGGGCGTCGTGGGACTCGACGGCGCGCGCCCAGGCGAAGAGCTCGTCACCGATGCGCGTGAAGTCCTCGGTCGGGGTGTCCTCGAGCAGTGCATCGGCAAAGCCCGCGACACGCGCGCGAGCACCCAGCAGAGCCAGGCCGGCGAGCTCGAGCGCGCCGGTCTCTGAGAGCGTGCGGGCCATCACCGCGAGCTCGGCGAAGGCGTGGGCGACCTCCTGAGCGGGGACCCGAGCCGCGGCGTACACGGCGAGGCGACGCGTCGTCGCCTCTACCTTGTCGACCAAAAGGTCATTCAACACGTTGGCTCGTGTCACGCCACTCAGCGAGGTGTCGGCCAGGAAGCCGCGCAGGTCCGCGCGGGCGAGAACCGTCTGCTCGAGGTTGGTCAGCTCCCCAGCGACGCGAGTTCGTCCCGCATCGTCGAGCGCACCCAACAGCGCGCTGGCAAATCCTTCGAGCCGAGGCTGCATGATCAGTCATCCGTCCCGCGAGTCTGGGCACCGATGGCCGCGACGGCCTCGCGCACGAGCTCCTGGTGAGCGCTCTGGTCCACTTCGCGTCCGACGATCGTCGCGACGAGGTCGAAGACGATCTCACCGATTCGCGCCGAGGCCTCGTCGACGGCGCGCTGGCGCGCGGCGGCGACTTCGACCTGGGCCGAGGCAACGATACGGTCGTACTCGGCCTGAGCGCGTCCGCCGGCCTCGGCCTTGAGCTGGTCCGCGGTCGCCTGGGCGGCGGCCACGATCTCACGGGCGTTGTCGCGCGCCTCGTTGAGGATGCGCTGACGCTCGTCGTCGGAGGCGGCGGCCTCGGCCCGCGCGGCGTCGGCGGCCTCGAGGGCGGTGCGGATCTTCTCCTGTCGCGCCTCGAGCGCACCGTTGATGGGCGGCACGATGTACTTGGTGACCAGGTACAGGATCACTGCCACCACGAGCAATTCGACGAAGAACGTCCCGTTGGGAAGCAGGAACACGGACTCAGCGAACATCATCTCTTTCGACCTTCTTTCACGATGCCGTCGGTTGACGGCGCCTGGCTACTGCGTCTTGAAGACGTAGACGAAGACGACCATGAACAGCAGGTTGATGAAGTACATGGCTTCGACCAGACCAACGGTCAAGAAGAAGTACTGACGGGCCTTGTTCTCGATCTCGGGCTGGCGGGCGATGGCCGCGATCGTCTGGCTACCGGCCAGACCGTCACCAATGGCCGCACCGATGGCGCCGCCTCCGAGGGCGAGTCCACCGCCGACCAGCGCGCCGGCGACGCGTACCGCCGACGAGATGTCTGAAGCATTTGCCATTGTGTCATTCCTCCTGGGTTGGGTTACTACGAGGCCGTCAGGGCCTCGGTCGAGGCCGGTTCATGTTCGTCGGCGTGGTCGTTGCTCATCGCCATGCCGAAGTACAAGATCGTCAGCAGCATGAAAATGAATGCCTGAATGGCGCCAATGAACAGGTCGAAGGGCTTCCAGATGATCTCGCCGAAGGGCACGACGTAGATCGGCAGCAGGGTCGTCATGACGAGGATCATGAGGCCGCCGGAGAAGATGTTGCCGAAGAGACGGAAGGTCAGCGTGATGGGCTTGGTGATCTCTTCGATGATGTTGATGGGCGCCAGCGCCGTGTAGGGCTGGGCGTAGTGGCGCAGGTAACCACGAATCCCGCGCGCGCGCACCGACTCGACGTGCACCCAGACGATCACGAGCAGCGCCATGGCGAGGGGCAGGTTGACGTCGCTCGTGGGCGAGGGCAGGATCTCAGCCGAGACGCCCGGCTGCAGGGCCGAGGGGATGAAGCCGATCCAGTTCGAGATCAGCACGAACATGAAGACCGTCATGCCGATCGGCACGAATCGGCGGCCCTTGGGCCCGATCGCCGAGGCGGCGAGGTCGCTGACCTGCTCATAGAGCAGCTCCCAGATCAGCTGGAGCTTGCCCGGCACGCCCGAGGTGACCTTGGCGCGCATGCGAAAGGCCAAGGCGAGGAAGATCGCGGCGGCGAGGAGCGTGGATGTCGCGATGTCGGCGTCGATCGCCAGACCAAAGATGTGGATCATCGGGTGGACGCCGACGTGGATCTCCTTGGCCGCGTACAGCGTCCTCACTCGATTCCTCCCTTATCCGCCACCACGCGCAATACGTTCATGACGAACACGATCTGATAAAGCACAAGCCCTGACACAATACCGATTCCCAAGGGTGCGCTCAGCCAAACGGCGCCCAAAATGACAATGGTCATCACGACGAGGCGAGAGGCGGTCTTTCCCCCGAGCTGGCGGCGCACCGCCTTGTTGGACTGCTCGCCCTTTAGCTCGACGCGCGCGGCCTGACGGTCGAGGAAGCGCAGGTTGATCACGGCCAGAGCGATGCCGAGGGCCACGCCGAGCGCGGCCAGTGGCGGGGCCACGAACGCGGCGACGAGAAAGCCCACGAAGCCCACGAGAATGGCCGACAAAGTAGTGCGACGAAGCAGGCGCGGGAGGGTCTGGGCGGGTAGGTTTTCGAGCACAAGCAATGGGTTTCTCTAGAGGAAACGTCGGACTTGCTTCACTACGCTCAGCACGGCGACGACCGTCCCCAACACTACCCCGAACAGCAAACCCCCCGGAGCGATGTTCAGGACGTGATCGATCCACAGCCCCAGCGTGACGCCCGCGGCCTCGCACAGGGCGATAGTCATGCCCATGGTGGCGAAGACCGCCACTCCGGGCAGGTCGCGCGTCGGGCGGTGAAACCGATCCGGTTCTGCCTGGTCGTGGGGTTCTTCGATCGGCCCACTCATTGATGGACCCGCTCGGGGCTCTCGTCGGCGTCGGGGCGCCGGTGCGCCAGGCGTGCCGCCAGCGGCGAGAACCACGTGAAGAGCGCGACCAGCATCAGCGCGACGCCGATGGGGATGAAGACGTTGATCGCGGGCTCGAAGAGGGGAAAGAGCACGAAGGCGCACAGCAGCGCCGTCCAGAGCCACAAGATCACCACGGTGCGCCGATGACCGTGACCCAGGCGCATGAGCCGGTGGTGGATGTGGTTCTTGTCCGGGGTGTGAAAGCCCTGCCCGGAGAGCGTGCGGCGCACGAAGGCCCACGTCGCGTCGATCAAAGGGACCCCAAGGATGAAGACGGGGATGAGCAGGGGCGCGAAGAAGAAGAAGGTGACCCCGCTCGCCGGCGGCGTCCTTCCGCCGATGACCATCGTCGAGGCGCTCATCAAGAGCCCGAGCATCAGAGCCCCCGCGTCGCCCATGAAGAGCTTCGCCGGGTGGAAGTTGTCGCGCAGGAAGCCCAGGCTGATCCCGCAGGTGATCGCGGCCACCAGCGGGCCGACGTTGCTCACCGGCAGCAAGCCCAAGTCCTCGAGGCGCAGCCCGTAGACGCACAAAGTCCCCGAGGCGATCGTGACGATCCCCGCCGCCAGGCCGTCGAGCCCGTCGATGAGATTCACGGCGTTGGACAGCGCGAAGACCCACACCGCGGTGATGACCGGCAGGATCGAGGGGCCGAGCACCACGAATCCCGCGAAGGGCAGTTTGAGCTGGTACATCGTGGCGCCCGAGAAGTACAGCACCGACGCGGCGAGGAACTGGCCGGCCACCTTCGCCGGGGCACTCATCTCGCGAAAGTCGTCGACGACGCCCACCACGAAGATGACCCCGGCGGCGATGAGGACGCCGACCATCTCGTGGCTCGAGGAAATCACCGCGCGCAGCGGCGTGATAGCCACCGCGACGATCAGCGCGACGCACAGTCCGATGAACATCGCCGCTCCCCCGCCGTAGGGGGTGACGGCCTGGTGGACCTTGCGCTCGTCAGGCTGGGCCGTGTAGCCCACCTTGATCGAGATCGCGCGCGCCGGCCGGTCGGCGAGCATCGTCACCAGTGCCCCGACGACCATCACCACCGCGTAGGCCGCAAGGTTGTTCACGGTTAGTTCGTGAAGGCGCCGTACGGGTTGAATCTGCGACAGAGCTCGCCCACCTCGGCGCGCACGGCGCCGATCTGGGCCTCGTCGGCGCGCCCGCGCAACGCGCGGGCCATCAAGGTGGCCACCCGGGCGAACTCGTCTTCGCGCAGGCCGGCCGTCGTCTCGGCGGCGGTGCCTACGCGCAGGCCTGAGGTGATGAAGGCGCTGCGCGGATCGTCGGGAATCGTGTTGCGGTTCGTGGTGATGCCGGCGCGGTCCAGGACCTCTTGGGCCTCCTTGCCGGTGAGCTCCTCGTCGAAGGTGCGAAGGTCTAATAGCACCATGTGGTTCTCGGTGCCGCCCGAAACCATGCGGAATCCCTCGGCGGCGAGCGCGGCGCCGAAGGCGACCGAGTTCTTCACGATCTGCTCGGTGTAGGTCGAGAACGACGGCTGGGCCGCTTCGCGGAAGGCCACGGCCTTGGCCGCGATTGAGTGTTCGAGGGGGCCGCCCTGCTGACCCGGGAAGACGGCCGAGTCGATCTTCTTGGCGTACTCCTCGCGACACAAGATCGCCCCGCCGCGCGGTCCGCGCAGGGTCTTGTGCGTCGTGAAGGCCACCACGTCGGCGTAGGGCACGGGGTTGGGGTGCGAGCCACCGGCGATCAGTCCGGCCACGTGGGCCGAGTCGAACATGAGAAGCGCCCCCACCTCATCGGCGATCTCGCGAAAGGGCGCCGGGTCGATGCGTCGGGCGTAGGCGGTCGCGCCGGCGACGATCAGCTTGGGCCGGTGCGCGAGAGCCAGGTCGCGCACGTTGTCGAAGTCGATGATCTCGCCCGGCGCCTCGGGGTCGTCCGAACGCGGCGTGACGCCGTAGGAGACGAAGTGCCAGGCCTTGGAGGTCATTGACGCGGGCGAGCCGTGCGTGAGGTGCCCGCCCTGGTCGAGGCGCATCGCGAGGATCGTGTCGCCCGCGTCGAGCAGCGCCTGGTAGACCGCGACGTTGGCGTTGGCTCCGCTGTGGGGCTGGACGTTGGCGTGGTCGGCGCCAAAGAGAGCGGTCAGACGACGGCGCGCGAGGTCCTCGACCTCGTCGACGACCTGGTTGCCTCCGTAGTAGCGGCGCCCGGGATAGCCCTCGGCGTACTTGTTCGTGAGGATCGATCCGGTCGCGGCCATCACCGCGGGCGAAGCGAAGTTTTCGCTGGCGATGAGTTGCAGCGTCGTGGTCTGGCGCTGCCACTCTTGGGCGAGGAGGCCGGACACCTCGTCGTCATTGGTGATCCAGGCGTCAAAAGGTGAGCTCACGGCTGCCTCTCTGTCAGGGCCGCGTCGAGCGCGGACAGTTTCACGATGCGTTGGAGGTGGCGTCCCTCGCCGGGCACAGCCGCGAGCCATGCCGCCAGGGCCTCGACCGCCACGGACTCGCCGATCAAGCGGGCGCCGAGGCAGAGCACGTTGGCGTGGTTGTGCTCGCGCGCGAGGTGTGCCGAGGTCACGTCATGCACGAGGGCCGCGCGGATCCCGGGGACCTTGTTGGCGGCGATCGAGACACCAATCCCCGAGCCACAGACGACGACGCCGAGGTCGGCGTCGCCCGCGGCCACGGCGCGCGCCGCGGCGGCGGCAAAGTCGGGGTAGTCCACCGACGTGGTCGACGAATCGGTCCCGAAGTCGAGCACCTCATGACCCCAGTCGGCCAGCGTCGTCGCCAGCAGGCTCTTCACGTCGTAGCCGGCGTGGTCGGATCCCAGGGCCACACGCATCGCTCCCACCCTACCCGTCGACCGTTCACGGTCTTCTGATCGTGAGAGCCTTCACTAGGATCGGGCGAATGGAGCGTCCCGGAATCGCCCCGCCTCTCGGCTCAGCGCTCGACACCACCTCAGAGCGCTTCCTCGCCAACCGCGCGGACATGCTCGAGCAGCTCGCCGTGATCGACGACCTGCTCGACCAGGCCGAGGCCGGCGGCGGTGAGGCCGCCATGAACCGGATGCGCAGCCGGGGCAAGATGCCGGTGCGCGAGCGCATCGCTGCCGTTCTCGATCCCGACTCGCCCTTTCTCGAGATCTCCCCGCTCGCCGGCTACGGCTCGGACTACGCCATCGGCGGCGGCATGGTGGTAGGCATCGGCGTGATCGCCGGCACCGAGTGCGTCATCATGGCCAACGACCCCTCGGTCCTCGGGGGGGCGCTCACGGCGTATTCGGCCAAGAAGTGGATGCGCGCGCTCGAGATCGCGCGCGACAACGAGATCCCCTACGTCAGCTTCGTCGAGTCCGCCGGCGCCGACCTGCGCGTGGGGGGCGGCAGCGGGCGCATGGGCACCGGCCACTTCGCCGAGAGCGGTCGCTTCTTCTACGACCTCATCGAACTGTCCAAGATGCGCGTGCCCACGGTGTGCGTGGTCTTTGGCTCATCGACGGCCGGCGGCGCCTACCAGCCGGGACTCTCGGACTACAACATCGTGGTCAAGGACCAGTCCAAGGTGTTCCTGGCCGGTCCGCCCCTTGTCAAGATGGCCACCGGCGAGCAGTCCGACGACGAGACCCTCGGCGGCGCGCGACTGCACGCGGAGGTCTCGGGGCTCGGCGACTACTTCGCCGAGGATGAGATGGACGCGCTGCGGATCTGTCGCGAAGTAGTGGGGCACCTCAACTGGCGAAAGCGCGGCCCGGGTCCGAGCATCGTGAGCGCCCCCCCGCGATACGACAGCGAGGAGCTGCTCGGTCTGATCAGTCGCGACCTGCGCCAGGCCGTCGACGTGCGCGACGTGATCGCGCGCGTGGTCGACGACTCGCGCTTCGAGGAGTTCAAGGCTCGCTACGGCGAGACCCTGGTGTGCGGATGGGCGTCGATCCACGGATATCCGGTGGGGATCCTCGGCAACAACGGGGTCATCCAGCCGCGCGCCGCCGAGAAGGCCGGCCAGTTCATCCAGCTGTGCAATCAGATCGACGTGCCCCTCATCTTCTTGCAGAACATCACCGGCTACATGGTGGGCCGCGAGGCCGAGGCCGAGGGGATCATCAAAAAGGGCTCACAGATGCTCAACGCGGTGACCAACTCGAGCGTCCCGCACCTCACCGTGATCCTCGGGGCCTCCTACGGCGCCGGCACCTACGGCATGTCGGGACGTGCCTTCGGCAACCGCTTCACCTTCTTATGGCCGACCGCCAAGATCGCCGTCATGGGCCCCAAGCAGATCGCCGGCGTGATGAGCCAGGTCCGACGCGCCGCGGCCGAGCGCAAGGGCGAGCCCTTTGACGAGGACGAGGACGCCAAGGTCGTCGCCATGGTCGAAGAGAACCAGGAGCAGGGATCCCTCGCCTTGGTCGCGACGGGTGCGGTGAGCGACGACGGCATCATCGACCCGCGCGACACCCGCACCGTCCTCGGGCTGTGCCTGTCGGTCGTGCGCTCCAAGCCCATCGAGGGCGCGTCGTCCTTCGGGGTGTTTCGCCTATGAGTTTCGACACGCTTCTCATCGCCAATCGCGGCGAGATCGCCCGGCGGGTCGCGCGTGCCGGTCGCGAGATGGGGCTGCGCGTCATCGGCGTCTACGTCGAGGCCGACGCGAACGAACCCTTCATTGCCGACTGCGACGAGGCGGTCCTGCTCGAGACGTCCTACCTTGACGGCGCCGCCATCGTCGCCGCCGCGCGCGCCAGCGGCGCGCAGGCCATCCATCCCGGCTACGGGTTCCTCTCGGAGAACGCCCTCTTCGCCACGATGGTCGAAGAGGCTGGGCTCACGTGGGTGGGGCCGCCGGCGCGCGTCATTCGCGCGATGGGCGACAAGATCGCGGCCAAGGCGCTCGCTCGCGAGGCCGGCGTCGCTGTCTTGCTCTCGAGCGACGATCCCACAGCGGCCGATCAGGTGGGCTATCCCCTCTTGATCAAGGCGGCCGCTGGCGGCGGCGGCAAGGGCATGCGCGTCGTCACGCGCCGAGAGGACTTCGACGACGCGCTCGCGGCCGCCCAGCGCGAAGCCGCGAGCGCCTTTGGGGACGACCGGGTGTTCGTCGAGCGCTACGTCGCCGCGTCACGCCACGTCGAGATCCAGATCGTCGGCGATCACTTCGGCAACCTGATCCACCTGGGCGAGCGCGAGTGCTCGATCCAGCGTCGCCACCAGAAGCTCGTCGAGGAGTCTCCCTCGAGCGCCCTGACCGCGCCAATGCGCGCGGCCATGGGTGAGGCAGCCCTCAACCTCGCGCGAGCCATCAACTATCACTCGGTGGGCACCGTTGAGTTCCTCGTCGACGACGAGACCCGCGAGTTCTTCTTTCTCGAGGTCAACACCCGCCTGCAGGTCGAGCACCCGGTGACCGAGGAGGTGACTGGCGTGGACCTCGTGCGCACCCAGCTGCGAATCGCGGCGGGCGAACCGCTCGACATGGACCAAGACGACGTTGTGAGCCGGGGCCACGCCATTGAGGTGCGTCTCTGCGCCGAGGACCCGGCGAACGGCTTCCTGCCCGCGACGGGTACGATCGCGGCCTTCGAGCCGGCGCTATATCCGCCGGTGCGCGTCGAGTCCGGTGTCGAGGTCGGCTCACGCGTCAGCGTCTCCTTCGACCCCCTGCTGGCCAAGATCATCGCGGTCGCCCCGACGCGCGTCGAGGCCGCCACCACCCTGGCGCGGGCCCTCGAGGGGCTGCACTTGGGCGGCGTGACGACCAATCGCGACTTCCTCGCCGCCACCCTTCGCCACGAGGGATTCCTCACCGGAGACACGACAACGGACTTCATCGCTCGCTACGAGCCGGCCCGCGAGCTCGTCCTCGACGAGGACGAGACGGCCTTCGCCACGACCGCGGCCGCGCTCTGGCTCGAGGAGAGGAACCGGGCCAACGCGCCCGTGCTGGCCTTCGTGCCCAGCGGCTGGCGCAACGCGCGACTGCCGCGCGAGAGAGTGACTCTGCGCCGCCAGGGCGACCACGTCGTGACGTACCGGCGCCGACGCGACGGCGCTTTCGACGTGGACGCGGGACTCGCACGCGTGCGCTCCTGGAGCGATCGGGCCATCGACCTCGAGTTCAACGGCCGACGCGCCAACGTGCGCGTCACCGCCGACGGCGACCACCTCCACGTCCAGGTGCGCCGCGGCACCGCGACCTTCCAGGTCGTGCCGCGCTTCGTCGTGCCCGGATCCGAGGAGATCCACGGCGGCCTCATCGCACCGATGCCCGGCGTGGTTCTCGCGGTGCGCGCCGAGATCGGCCAGCGCGTGCGCGCCGGCGACACCCTGGTCGTGCTCGAGGCCATGAAGATGGAGCACGTGATCACCGCGCCGCACGACTGCGTCGTCACCGACGTGTTCGTCGCGCCCTCTCAGCAGGTGGACCGGGGTACCACACTGCTCGCCGTGAGCGAGGCCGACGGGTGAACGACCCCCTTCGCGTCGCCAACTGCTCGGGCTTCTACGGGGACCGACTCAGCGCGGCGGCCGAGATGGTCGAGGGCGGGCCCATCGACGTCCTGACCGGTGACTGGCTGGCCGAGCTGACCATGCTCATCCTCGCGCGCACGCGCGCCAAGCACCCTGGCGCGGGATACGCGCGCAGCTTCCTGACCCAGTTGGAGGGCGTCCTCGGGCCGTGTCTGGAGCGCGGCATCAAGATCGTCTCCAACGCCGGCGGCCTGGATCCCGACCGCCTGGCCGAGGAGGTGGCGGCTCTCGCGGCACGCCTGGGGCTCTCGGCACGGGTCGCCTACGTGAACGGCGACGACCTGCTCGGGCGCCTCGACGGCGAGCACGCCGTAGCGCTCACCCACTTCGAGACGGGTAGTCCCGTGACGCGCGACGGCGTCGTCTCGGCCAACGCCTACCTCGGCTGCTTTGGCATCGTCGAGGCGCTGAATCAGGGCGCCGACGTGGTGGTGACGGGTCGGGTCACCGACGCGGCCGTCGTCTGCGGGCCAGCCGCCTGGCACCACGGATGGGCGCGCGACGACTTCGACGCCCTCGCCGGGGCCGTCGTCGCCGGCCACGTCATCGAGTGCGGGGCCCAGGCGACCGGGGGCAACTACTCGTTCTTCACCGAGGTCGCCGACATGTCCCACGTTGGCTTCCCCTGGGTCGAGATCGCGGCCGACGGATCGTGCGTCGTGGGCAAGCACGACGGCACCGGCGGCGAGGTCTCGATCGGCACGGTGACCTCCCAGCTTCTCTATGAGATCGGCGGACCGCGCTACTTCGGCCCCGACGTGACCGCGCGCTTCGACACCATCCGCCTGACCCAAGTCGCACCGGATCGCGTGGCGATCTCCGGCGTGCGCGGCGAGGCGCCGCCGTCGACACTCAAGGTCGCCATGAACAAGCTCGGCGGGTACCGCCAGGACCTCACGGTGGGCCTTACGGGGCTCGACATCGAGGAGAAGGCCTCCCTCGTGGAGCGGGCCTTCTGGGAGCAGTCCCCGGTCGCCAAGAGCGACATCGCGAGTGTGACGACGCGCGTCTCTCGCACCGACAAGACCGACCCCGCGACCAACGAAGAAGCGGTCGCGCTGTGGCGGCTAACCCTGAAGGATCCCGACGAGAACAAGGTGGGCCGCGCGGTGGCCAACGCCGCGGTCGAGATCGCCCTAGCCGCCACCCCCGGCTACTTCGGTGTGGGCCTCGCGCCCGGTCCCGCGCGGCCCTACGGCGTCTACGTGCCCGCTCGCGTGCCGGCCGACCTCGTCCCCCAGTTCGTGCACGTCCTCGACGGCCCGACCAGTGTCGTCGACTCGGTCGCCCCGCCCGGACCCCGCGACATCACCGTCGACGTGCCCGCGCCTGCGACCCCGCCCGCCGGCGCGACACGCCGCGTGCCCCTGGGACGACTCGTGGGAGCGAGATCGGGCGACAAGGGCGGTCACGCCAACCTGGGCGTCTTCGCGCGACGCGACGACGCGTTCAACTGGCTCGACGACTTTCTCAGCGTCGAGCGCCTGCGCGAACTGCTCCCCGAGATCCGCGAGC
Source organism: Actinomycetes bacterium (assembly GCA_021790675.1). GTDB lineage: Bacteria > Actinomycetota > Acidimicrobiia > Acidimicrobiales > RAAP-2 > RAAP-2. Next base: position 1,082 of record JAJYGN010000080.1, on the reverse strand, counting down.
TCGACGTCGAGCGCTTCCGCTTCCCGGCCTTGCGCTCGCTCAACTTCGTGGTCCACGATCTGCTGGACGAGGGCGTCGCCGCTGCGTCGCGCCAGGACGCGCAAGCCAAAGGGCTCGGCGAGTGGCTGCGCGCCCGCGTGGTCGACGTGCCCGAGGTCCTACTGTGAACGAGCTCGACGAACTCGCGCGCGACCTGGCCGACGAGCAAGGGGCCCTCGACAAACTCGTGGCCGGGCTCGACGAGTCTGACTGGCTCCGCGACACACCCGCGCGCGGCTGGTGCGTGCGCGACCAGATCGCCCACCTCGCCTACTTCGACGCGGCCGCCGCGCAGGCCATCACCGATTCCGCCGCCTTCTTGGTGGTCCGCGACGAACTCGTGCGGGCCGCCTTCGCCGAAGGCGTCGACGAATTCACCCTGCGTCCATTTCGCGAGATGACGCCCGCGCTCGTTCTCGCCGCCTGGCGCGAAAACCGCGCGACGCTGAAGGCGGCCGCCCGTCGTCTCACGCGAGAGTCGCGCGTTCCCTGGTACGGGCCCGACATGAGCGGGCGATCATTTCTCACCGCGCGGCTCATGGAGACCTGGGCCCACGGCGTGGACGTCGCCGACGCCCTCGGCGTCGCCCCGAGCGACTCGGCGCGTCTCGCGCACATCGTGCGCCTCGGCGTGATCACGCGCGACTGGTCCTATCGGGTGCGCGCCGAGTCAACGCCCGAGGTCTCGATCGCGGTTCGCCTCGACGGAGCGGACGGAACCTACCAGCACGGCCCGAGCGACGCCGAGGAAGTTCTCACCGGCCCGGCGCTCGACTTCTGTCTGGTCGTCACGCAGCGACGACACGTCGACGACACGGCCCTCGTCACGGGCGAGTGGGGACGACACTGGATGCTGCGCGCCCAGGCCTTCGCCGGAGGGCCAACCACGGGCCCGGCGCCGAGGTCGACGTGAGCGTGCTCGAGGTGTTCCACGAGCGTGGGGTCACCACCCTTCGCCTGGTCGACGTCGAGCGGCGCAACGCGCTGAGCGCGACCATGCTGCGCGAGCTGGTCGGCGCCATCGACGCGGCCGAGGCCGACGC